>JBBSDR010000097.1:0-10833 GCA_038240465.1 Gemmatales bacterium | reverse complement strand
GGGGGGGGGGGAGTACCAATGGGCCCCCCGATTTTTTTGCCGGTTTCCCAACCCGGCGGGTGTTGATTATGGCGCCCCGGCCTTTGGGGGGGGGGGGGGGGGGCCCGCCGCCCCCCCCCTACCCGGCAACCCCGAATGAGTTCGGCCCCTTCACCGCTGTCATCACCGCGACGGACGGCACTTACTCAAACAGCGTGAGCTTCAACTGGACCATTGCCAGCCCGGTGGTCATCACGAGTGTTGCCGATCGCTCCAGCACCGAGGGCGACTACATCACTCTGCAACTTCACGCCACCGACTCCACCGGCGGCACGGTCACGTTCGCCGCCGACGGCCTGCCGGACGGTCTGAGCATCAGCAGCAGCGGCCTGATCTCGGGGACCATCGCCGCCGATGCCGCCCTGAACGGCCCCTACTTCGCCACCATCACCGCCGGCAACGGCACCGACTCCGCGACGCAGACGATCAACTGGAGCATTGCCAGCCCGGTCGTGCTGACACCCCTTGATGACCGATCCGACAACGAAGGCGTCGCGATCGACATGCAGTTGACGGCCACCAATTCGCACAGCGGCACGCTGACGTTCAGCGCCGCCGGCCTGCCCGTTGGGCTGAGCATCAGCGCGAGCGGCCACCTCACCGGCACCTTGCGCGCGGGCGGCAACTATGACGTGACCCTGACGGCAAGCGATGGCACCTATCGCGATCGGCAGACGCTGACCTGGGACGTCGCCAGCCCCATCACCATTGACGACCCCGGCGACCAAGCCAACAACAAATAAAAGTGGTCAAACCCCGTACTAAAGACCTCGTACTAAAGACGGCATCCTATGATTTCGGAGAGTCCACGCATGAAACCGCACGCTCCTTCACGACGACATCTGCTCACCGGCTTCCTCGCCGGTCTGTTCGGCTCGATCCTTACCGCCAAGGCGAATGGGAAGCTGCCTCTGCCTCCACCCCTCCTCGCCAGTCTGCCCCTGCCGTAGCCGAGGAGACCAGCCTCATCTTCAAATACGGCGGTCCCCCTATCGAGTTCAATAGAGGAGTCTGTAGCGGCGTTTTTGGCAAGCTGTCGGGAACCTTTGTTTCCGGCAAGGAGTCCTGACTCAGTTCCATGCAGAGGCGCGCGAGCATCCTCTGCATCCTCACTCTGAGAACTCTCCGATGAAATCACACAATCCTTCGCGAGGTTCTCTTCTGGGCGGCCTCCTCGCTGGCCTGTTCAGCTTGCTCCCTTCGAGGACGACCAAGGCGCGAGAGCAACGTCCCACCCCCGATGCACCGATGCAGATGCGGAACTCGCCCGCCGCAGGTGGGTGCCTCGTCTCCACATCCAATCGCACCTTCCCCTACAACGCCAGCGCGACATTCAGCGCCACTGACAGCTTTGTCTGGACCTCTGTCCCAGCGACCGGCCTTTGCTGACCCGCCAGCCTGGACACGGCGAGCTTGAACAAGAGAACGAGATGCCCTCCTGGGCGCACCCCAACCGCCCACACCCTTGACCGGGGGGTGTGGCGGGCGTGAAATGAAACGAATCGCGTCTCACTGTAACTGAATGCCCGTTGCGCAGCCAAGCACCAATGACGCCAGACCTCCTTATTCCTCTGAACGCCTCAAAAAGACCCTTCTTCGGCACCGTGGCCCTCGGCGCGATGAGGAAAAAGGTTCCGCGAACTCATACCTCACAGGCACGGGCCGCATGGTTTCACAAAGCGTTCTGGATCAGCTCTCCACCTCGCCAGGTCGTCCTTGATCGCGAAGTGAACGCAGTCAGGAATGGCTTTCAAGCCGGGTTCCTTCGCCCTGGCAAGGTGGCCTGTCGCGAGGACGATCGCCTCCTCAAGTGAGCAAGGCCCTTCCGGCCGCTCCGCCCACGGCTCAGTCTGGTGTGTTCTCGCTGTCGGCTTCACCGCCCTGGTTCTCCAGGTATGACGGGCACATTCCCTGGCGTCGCCGCAAAGCCGGACGATCTCACAAGCCGGGCGGGGGCGAAAGCATCGTCGCTGATCCTCTTTCTTGACGGCGTAAAATCCGGCTTGGGGCGAACCTCCGACGCGGTCAACTACTGCCCGGGCGCCGGGGGAGCGAACTGCAACCGCAGGTCGGCAACCGGCAGCACCAGTTTGATCTCCAGGCGGTCCGTCTCCAGCACCAGCCCAATGGCAGACCACGACGCCGGCTTGACAGGCTTGCCGGCCCGGAGCGCCGCGTACGGCCCGGCGGCCAGGTGAAACTCGATCTTTCGTTCGGCCGGCAGCGTTGCCAGATGACCGGCGAAAGTCTTGTTGCCGGCCAGGCCCTTCTTGCCCTCCTTGACGTTCTTGACCGCCTGGCGCAACAGGTCCGTGTCCGAGCCGAACAGGCCGACGACCTGCTTGCCCACCGTCACCATTTGCAGCTTGTTCCAGTCCGGCCCGAGTTGCTTGACGTAGCCGTCGCGCACCGCCTTCGGCATCCCTGGAATTTCGACGGAAAGTACATCCACGTCGGCATCGTCGAGCTTGCTCGCCTTGGGAGTGAACGCGAACTTGGGGGTAGAGGTCCGGTCTTCCTTGGTGATCTTCGGCGCGGCCTTGTTGGCAACCTCGACAACGCCCTTCCAGCCGGCGAGATGTTTCGACGGGTCATCGAGGTCCAGGATGACAATGGCGGCGCACTGCCCGGCCTTGTCGGCTTTTTTCGCGTCAATGGCGTACAGGGCGGCCCGGCTGCCCTTGAGGTGCCGGTAGAGTACGTCGAAAGCCTCCTCGAAGTGCTTGCGGTCCTCCTTCGAGATCTCAACGTCGATGCCGAGCCAACCCCTCAGCAGCACCTTCAGCAGCGCCCGCGCCTCGTGGACGTTCCGCTCGCCGTCGCCCTTGGCGGCATAGGCCAGGAGCGGATTCGCGGCAGGCAGGCCGTTGAGGTCCGACGTCCCGGGACCGCCGCGCACCACCGCGAGAAACTTCGCGGCATCGCCGTCGGTTTTCGTGAACGACGTGACCAGGTCGAACTTCAAACCGTCCTCGACCTTCATCGCCAGAGTAACGCTCCGGACCTCGAGCAGGGCCGCGCCCAGTCTGCTGACGACCTTCTCGTCCTCCGCCCCTTCGAGCTTCTTCTCGAGTTCCGCAATCAGGACCTTCCACAGGCCGGCCATTTCCTGAAACGCGATGTGGAGGACCCCGTCGGACTCCTTGACCGCCCGCGCCTGTCGCCTGGACAGCGCTGCCGAGAGCGGCTTCGCTTTCGACGCGCGCAGCACCTTGATGGCGTTTTCGCTGACGGAGGCGTAGGCGAACTTCTCGGTCAGGAGCATCTTGTAGTCGAGCTTGTTGAAGATGAAGCTCTCGGCCGACTTCACACTCTTGACCGTGTCGAGCTTCCACTCGCCCTGTTTGAAGCCGAAGTTGCCGGCCATGGCTTCGGGGTCTGACAGAGGAATGATCACGACGAGATTGGCGAGAAGATTGATGGCATCCGTCGAGGGATCGCCGCCGGGCTTGAGTTTCAGTTGCTTCGGGCTGGGTACAACGAGGGCGGCCGGGCCTTTGCCGTCGATGCCCTTTTCGGAACCGATCAGCATCTGGAAGAGTTGCTTGAATAGGTCCGTCGGCCGGGGCAGGTCGTTGTCCTTCAACTGAAGTTCCTTGTGCAGCTTGTCGCCCTTGCTCCGCAGATCGTCGAGGTTTTTCACCAGCAGCCCGAATGCGGAGTCCTCGCGGATCAGGTCCACGCCCCGGTCCTGCGCTGGTGCCGGGCCGGACAGGGCCAGGCTGAAGACCACCGCCAACGTCGAAAGTCGCATCATGGGTGTCGCTCCTCGGAGATAGATCGGCCTCACGTCTCACGGGAATAAGCTACTGCGATTGCGAACGAAATGGAATCAAGATGCGGCTATTTTGGCTCGAATGAGCAGGACCGACGGCGGAATAGCGTCTTGCCGCTTGCGGCTTGGCGGGCAGCCCGCCCAGCCGCCAGACGGTGTACTTCGCCAGAAACTTATCGAGGTTGTCGCCAGTGCCGGGTGAGCCAGGCCGCGACTTCCTCATGAGCGGTGTCGTGGATGCGATGGCCCTGCGACGTCATGACGTGCAGTTCCACCAGGGCGGGTTTCTTGCCGGCCAGAGAGGTCTCGACTACCTTGCGTGTGAAGGCGATGAGTTGATCCGTCCCCACACGCAAATCGTTGTTGCCGATGCAGACCCAGACGGGACGTCCAGCGAGCTTGCTCGCGTGCTGCACCAGGGCGAGTGAGCCTGTCGCGGCATTTTTTCCCATGCCGCGGAACTCCGTGAGGACCAGGAGATCGCTGACGGGAGCGAAGGCCGCCACCCAGCCGGCGCGTGGCTCCACAGCGGCCCAGTGCAGCGCCATGAATCCACCGCGCGACGTGCCGCAGACCGCCACGCGATCCGCTGCCGTGTATCCCTCCTTGATGAGCCAGTCCAGCACCTCGGAAGCCTTCTTCGTGAAGCCGGAAACCAGATCGTCGCTCTTCTCCAGGCACGCCCGCCAGCCGGCCAGGCCCGCCGGTTCGCCGGGCTTCACGTCCTTGCCGTGGCAGGGCAGGTCGAGCGACACGCACAGGCAGCCGTCTTTCGCCAGCAACTGTCCGACCTTGATGTAATCGGCCGAGGTGAGCGCATCTTCGAGCGAGCCGGCCAGGACGAAGAGCGTCGGCGCCGGCCGGGCGGCCTTCTCGCCCAGCACGCCGAAGCGAACCCCGGAAGGTGTCTGAAGGAACTTGACCCGGGGCGGGGCCGCGTTCGTGCCGTTTGCGCTGATGTGGAGCAGGGACAGTACGGCGAGAGCTATCGGCCACATTCCTTCACGATGCTGAGGTTTCACGATAGTCTCCGTCTGCCCTGGTGTTTCGGCAATGAATGGTTAATTCTCTCTCATTCCCGTTAGTCCGGCAATGGGGAGGCGTCTTCGCTTTGATTGGCCGCCTCGTTCGACCTCTCTCCGGAGAAAGCCATGCCCGTTGCGGTCTACTTCAACTGTCCCGGCTGTCATGCGCGCATCAAGGCCCCCGTCGAGTTCCTGGGGACCTACCGCGACTGTCCGGGATGCAGGATTCGCTTCATGGTCCGCAATCAGCCGCGACAGGATGCCGGTCCCTTGCTTGTGAAAGTCGAGCCAACTGGGCAAGTCGATAGCAATCGGCCACCCTCCGGACCGCGCTGAGGGATTCCGCAGCGCGCTGACTTCTCCGTCGCCCTCCACGACACAGCCAATCCACACCGTACTCACGAGGCTCCCCCAACTGGCTCCGGCCGCCCGGCAGCGCGGTTGCTTCCGTTCTGTCCTCCCTCGGGAAAGAGCTGTCCGATCCGTAGAAGTTCGCCCGGCGTGTAAAGCCGCTGGCGGATCATGTCCTTGCCCTCTTCCACGATTGGGCCAATGTGAGTCACTCCTTCTTCGGCAGCGACAGCCAGCAGCGATTCGCCAGAAACCTCCTTGCTGTCGAGCAGGTCGGAACTGTGAGTCGTCACGAGGACCTGGGTGCAGTAGCTCGCTTCAAGCATTGCATCCCGAAGCACGGCCAGGATAGCCGGATTGACCTGCGCCTCCGGTTCCTCAATGGCTACCAGCGACGGTCGAGGGCCTGTCTCCACGTTTCCTTGCAAAAGAGCAGTGAGGATACCAAGCGCACGCAGAGTGCCGTCCGACATCTGGGCGGGCCAGAACGGCTGGGGATGATGATAACTCGCCAGCTTCTGCCAGAACTGCAGCATCAACCCTGGCCCAACGTCCTCCACCTGGATGAAGTCCAGTGTCGGCAGGATGATACGCAGGTATTCCTCGATCCGCGTTTTCACCGACTCCTTCCCTGTTCCGAGCCGGGTCAAGACGTAGGTGATATTGCCTCCGTCCGGCTCGAGAAAAGTTTCAGCGGATACAACCACCCAGCGCTTCAATGCAATAGGCGAAATGTTGTAGAATCGCATCGTTGTGAGCCGATCGAATACCGAGCGCATTTCGGAAGTGCCCGCTGCATTGACCAGACACAAACGATCTCGACGAACTCGTGGCGACCAGGAGAAATTGCTCTCGAAGTTATCGGGCGTGAGCCGATAGAATTTCGCTTCCTGCCCCGCTCCGGGTGGTTTGACCTGGCAGTATTCCTCAAGGACCTCCGTGCGTCCCTCCCTGAAGCCGACTGTGACCTCGTACAGTCCGCTCTGCTGATCGGGCAAATTCAACTCCAGGCGGATGCGGAAGTGATACGGCTTGGGTTCCACGCGGCGGATGATTCCCGGCAACCCACCGCGCTCACGGATGGCAACGTCCAGTGAGGAGTTCAAACTGTCGGCGATAAATCGCAGCGCGTCGAGGAAGTTGCTCTTCCCGGCTCCATTCGCTCCAACAAGATATGTGAGCGGCCCCAGGCGGACGTCGCAATGAGCGATGCTCTTGTAATTCTCCAGCACTACCCGTGTGATAAAAGTTGCTCCATCCATCGGCGCACCTCCGGCTCGAAACATTCGTTCCACGTCACAAGCCTACCAGACAGGGCGACCGCGACGAAGTGCGGCGTCGGGATATTGCGTCAGTTATCCAGGTCAAGTTCATCTCGGCAATCTCCGCCGACGACGTGAAGTTCCCGGGTCTTGTCCAGGCGGCGGACGGCGAACAGGAGCGTGACGCGACGCGGCGGTCTGCCAAGAGTCAGATAGCACGCAAAGAGATCGCGTGGAGGGATTCTTTCGCCCAGATGCTGGTCCGGATCAGCAGCCAGATCGATAAGCAGAAAGTTGTACGCCTTGACGATATTCTCGCGCCCGAGTCCCCACGAGGAGATTGCCGCCCGCGCCTCAGGGGTGATCCTGGTCTTGTAACTCATGGCGCAACTCCTCCTCGGCGACGAATTCACCGCGCTCCGCCTGCTCCAGGCCCCGCGCCAGAGACCCCTGGTCAAATCGCGGCCAGTGCTTTCGGAACCTGTCGCGCGCGCGAACCAGACCCGCGATTGCTTCGGGAATCTCGTCGCCGCGGGCCACGCTGTAACCCAGGGCGCGGATCTCGATCGCCTCCTGACGGGCACATTCGAGGGCCCCGAGGAGACAGGTGCAGATCTCTGGGAGCGTCTCTCCCGTTGACATCAGGTCGCGCAACTTACCCGAAAAAAGATTCTCCCAGCACGACTCGAAGAAGCGCGCGAGTTCTCGGATTGCTTCGAGGGTGTGATGCAGGACAGCCTCGAAGTCGAGGACGCTCATGGCCTTGTCGTGGTCCTGTCGCCATTGCTCAAAGGCATCGTTGATGGCTCTGGCCTGGCCATGCCAGAGTGTATTCTGAGCCTTCATTCTGCGCCTCCCATTCGAGGAGCGGGTGGGAATGCATGGACGCTTTCCCACCCGCTCGCCCGATCGAACACGTCGGGCTTACGCCTCGACGCTCGCCGTCAATGGTTGAACAGGAACTCCTTGCTGTTGATCAGCGCCCAGGCGATGTCCTGCATCCCCAGTTGCCGCCTCGACGGCAGCGCTCCCAGCGCTCCCAGTTCGCCCTGCACGCGCGCTACCTCTCGCGCTAGTGCCACCGACTGCAAATCACTCGACTTGTAGAAGCTCACCAGCGTCGCCTGGTCCGCGGGCGTGCGCTGGGCCGGCTCCGTGTTCAGGATCTTGGCGATATGCGCCGGCGGCCCTGTCAGCGATACCGGCGGCTTCGTCGTCGTGATCGACAGACGCAGCCGGCCGATGACATGCTGCATGCCAAAATGCTGATCCAGCGTAATCACCAACTTCGAGCCGTTGGCATCGTTGATTGGCGTCGTGATCTCGAACACCGCCGTGTTCGCCTGACCGAAACGCGGCGAGATCGCCCAGCCGGTGGCCGGGTTGTTGTCGATCGCGTTCTGGATCGGGAACTGAACCTGCGAGAAGAGCGCTTGCGGCCGTTGCAGCGCGATCGGCTTCGGCTGCCCTGTCACATCACCGGCCGGCTGAGACATCAACTTGAACTCGTTCAAGACGAAGTTGCCATTGGCCGCTCGCCCCGGCCCCTTCACCGGCAGGCTCGGATCGGGCAGCACCTCCAGACGAATCGCCGTGATGCCCTTCTCCTTGGTCGTCGCCGTCAGCGTGTACAACTCCGTCGCCGGGTTGACGCCCGTGGCCAGGATCGAGCCGTCGGGCTGCTTCGTCAGCGTCGCCTTGCCCTGTGACTTCATGTCGCTGAACTCCAGCGTTGTCCACACCGGCGCCGACTTCGATGCCAACTCCCACGCCGGCATCTTCGCCATCACCTGCTTGTCGTGCGTCTCCAGCGCCGTCTTGCGCTGCGCCAGCTCCGCCGTCAGCGTTTGCGACTTCTTCTGATGGTCCGCCTGGAGACGGACGACCTCCTCATCCTGGGCCTTGAAGGTGTCCAGGCCGATCTGAATCTCACGAGGCGTCGGCTTGCGACTCAGGCAGGCGAGATAGACTTCTTCAATCAGCTTGACCTCATCCTTGTCCTTGTCGGCCAGCATGTTGAGCCGGCTGGCGTTGTCCTTCAAGGCGTCGGCCAGGACGGGGCCATTGATCAGGTTGAGGATCGGCTCCATCGACAACCCGCCGCTCCGCTCGCACTCGCAAGCGCTCTCGCGCGCCGGCTTGCCGAACACCTTCAGGAACGCGCCCGGCAGTTCGACGTTCGAGTCCAGCAGCTGGGCCGCCCGTGCTCCCGCCGGCAACCCCGGCAGATGCGACACCGATCCCGTCGCCCGGTGAATCGCGTCGTACAGCACCTCGGCCGACAGCCGGCGAGCCAGGGCGTGCGAGTAGTTGATCTCGTCGCCGTCGTTCCATTGATTGGTGACCAGCGAGTGCTGATACGTCCGCGATTTGCAGATGGTTCGTATCACCTCGCGCGTGTTGAAACCATTCTTGACGAACTCCTCCGTCAGCCGATCGAGAAGCTTCGGATTCGTCGGCGGATTGCCGGCTCGGATGTCGTCCACCGGTTCGATCAGACCGACGCCGAGCAGGTAACTCCAGATGCGATTGACGTAGCTCTTCGCGAAATACTGGTTGTCCTTCGAGGTGAGCCAGTGGGCCAACTGCTCGCGGCGTGAGGCCGTCGCGGCCGCCTTGTCGGCATGCTCGTAAGGGAACTTCGGCGAGCTTATCGCCCCGGTGCGTTCGTGCTTGACGTCGCCGGACTTCAGGTCGCTGATCGTCTCGACGAGCGGCTTCGCTCCCTCAACATCGGTCCCGCCGATCTTCTGGCCGCGATAGCGAGGGTCTTCCGCTCGCCCCACCTGGGCGAAGAACGAAGACAGGTGGTAATACTGGTCCTGAGTCCAGCGCTCGAAGGGATGATCGTGGCACTTGTTGCAGTTGAAACGGACGCCGAGGAACAGATGCGTCGTGTTCTCCATCACGTCCGAGGGTTGGCGGAGGATCTTGAAATAGGCCGCCGCGGGATTGTCGAGCGTCGAACCGGACGCCGTCAAGATGCTGTGGACGAACTTGTCATAAGGCGTGTTCTTGTCCACCGCGTCGCGGATGTACTTGCGCAGCGCCGTCGCGCCCTGGGGACCGAGAAACTTCGAGTTGACCTGCATCAGGTCGGCCCACTTGTTTGTCCAGTGTTCGACAAAGTCGGGGCTCCCGATCAGGCGATCGACCAGTTCCTCGCGTTTCTGGCGCGAGGGCTTCTTGTCCTCGACGAACTTGCGGACATCCTCGGCCGTCGGCAGCAGGCCGGTCAGATCGAGATAGATGCGGCGAATGAACTCGCCATCGGTGCAGACGTCGCTCGGCAGCAGTTTCACCTGCTTGAGCTTGTCGTAGACCAGGCCATCGATCCAGTTGTACTCCTCGGCCGGCTTCCAGGCGTAGCCGCTGCGGTCCCCCATGACCACCATCGTCGTCGCGGTGTAGGCCCCCTCGTAGCGGACCATCAGGGCCATCTCGCCGCGCCGCAGCGTCGTCACCAGGCCGGCCTTATCGACCGTGGCCGCCTCGGTGTTGCTCGACTCGACAAACGCCTCGGCCGAGACGTCGCGGACGGAGCCATCGGTGTAGGTGGCGAGGACGGCCGTCTGCTGTTTCATGCCCGGCAGCGGCACGACGAAGTTCTTCGGCAGCACTTGCAGGTTCTTGACGCGCGGCGCGTTCAGATCGAGCGCCACGCCCTGGGCAATCCACGTCTTGAGCAACTCATAGGACGGATCGCTGGTCTTGACGACAACGCCGCCGACATGCGGCACGGCGCCGGAGGTTTTGAGCAGCATGAGGCTGGTTTCGGGAGCGGCCCGGTTGAAGCGCCGGCCTTCGAGGTCGTCGGTCAGGGCGCTGTGGTCGAAGAGCGGATCGTAGCCGCGCAATGACAGTTTGAAGCCGTTCCTGCCTTTTTGCGCTCCATGACACGTCCCGGCGTTGCAGCCGAGTTTCGACATGGCCGGCATGACATCGCGGACAAAGGAGACGTTGTACTGGGCCGTCTGTCCGCTCACCTTGACGGGGACCTTGAGCGATTGCCCCTCCATGCTGAGCGTGAGTTGTCCCTCGCCATCGGCGGCGGGCCGGACCGTGCCGGTAGGCGACACTTTGACGGCGGCGGGCGGCTCGATCTTGACCAGGCGCGTGACATCGACCTTGTCGCCGGTGGACAGCGTCGCGGTCACGAGCAACTGGTTATACTCGAAGGGGGTCTTGAGCGTGACGATGGCGGGCGTCGATTCCAGGGCCGTCACCTTCGCGCCGGGTGGCAGTTTATCCTGGGCGGAGATGAAGCTGGCCGTCACGAACAGGGCCAGCAGGGAGAGTCGAAATCGCAACATGGTGCGGAATCCTCTGTCGCCGCTTGCGGCTTAGCGGTCTTCAACCCCGCTAAGCCGCAAGCGGCGGG
>JBBSDR010000096.1:0-10900 GCA_038240465.1 Gemmatales bacterium | reverse complement strand
CCGGCTTCTACATCCAGCGCAAGACGGCGTACAAGATGCCGCTGACACTGGCGGCGACGGTGGTCACGGTCGGCCTTTATGCCCTGCTCATTCCCGTCTCGGGCATTCACGGCGCGGCGCTGGCGACGCTTCTTGGCTTCATCTTCACCGCGGCGCTGACTGGCATCATGGCCCAGCGCGTGTTCGTCGTCCGCTACGAGTGGCCTCGCGTCGGGGCGGTACTGGCCTGGGCGGTGGCCGTGTGGTTCGCCGGATTGCTGTTGCCGTCCAGCTTGTGGATGTTGCCCTTGAAGGCCGCGCTCTGGCTGGTGTGGGCCGGCGTCATGTGGTGTACGGTACTGTCGGCGGAAGAGAAACAATGGGCGAGTGGCCTCCTCCAGTGGCCTCGTCGGCCGGACGGCGCGCCACCGGCGACAGCGGAAACTATTCGGGCAGCCTGAGTGACGAAGGAGAAAACATGCAAATCGGATACCTCGGCGGCATCGTTCCTCGCGGCAGTGTGACCTGGCCGGAAGTCGCTGGCTGGGAGCGCTGGCACTGGCAGAACAACGAGACGGAGACGTGCCTGGTTGCCGGCGGCGCGGGCTGCCGGCTGTTCGCGCGCGGCGAACTGGCGGTGCTGCTGCGCGGCTACATCGTCGATACGCGCGCGCAGCAACCGCACGACCTGGAGCAACTGGCCGACCGGATCGTTCAGGGCTATCGCGAACGGGGGTCGCTGCAACTCGATGGCCTGGAAGGCTGCTTCACGCTGCTGCTCCTCGACGGCGCCGCGGGCAAGGCGCTGATCTATCGCAATCTCATCGGCGACAGCCACACCTACTATCACGAGCGCTCCGGCGGCGGATCGCTGATTGCCTCCAACCTCGCCGATCTGCTTGAGTTCGCGCAGGTGCCGATCCGTCCCAACGACGAGGAGTTGCCGGCCTTCTTCCTCAACCGCATGGTGCCGGGCCGCAACACGCTCTTCACCGGCTTCCTGCGGCTGCTGCCCGGCGAGCAGTTGCAGGTGCGCGAGGGCCACATTCGCCGCTCGCTGATCCGCACGCTGGACGATCTGCGCGAGGGACGAGTCATCGACCGCGAAGCCCTCGACAGGCTGGAGGCGACGACTCAGCAGATTTGTGCCGACTATCGGATCGAGGAGCCGGAGACAGCTAACCTGCTCTCGGGCGGCGTCGATAGCTCGTTCCTGCAACTCCACTGGAACCGCGTGGGGCCGGGAGGCGTGTTTCGGCCGCGCAGCTTCTGCGTGTCCGTCGATCATCCGCGCACGGCGGGCGACCGCGAGTACGCCGAGAGCGCGGCCCAGGTCCTTGGCACCGAACATACGGTTGTGCCGGCCGATGGCCCCTACGCGGACTATCTGACCGAGACAATGTCCGAGACGGCGGAGATGCCGAGCCACGTTCAGCTTGCCTATTTTCTCCATCTCGGACGGGAGATGGCGGCTCACGGGACACCCGCCGCCCTGTTCGGTGAGGGGGCGGATAGCCTCTTCGGACTGACAACGGCCACGTCCCTCCAGAGCGCCGGCCTGATTCGCCGACTGTTCCCATCGCATCTGCTGCGTCGCGCCGGGGCAAGAGTGGCGGGCTGGCTGGGCAAGAAGCGCGTGCGCGGCTACTTCAACCTCGCCGAGTATCTGCACGACTACACTTGTCTCGAACATCCGGTCAATCGTGTGGCGGTGTACGCCGACTGGCCCGCCGTCGAGAACTGTTTCGGCAAGGAAGCTGTCGTTGAGGTGGCGGCTTCACGGCGGGCGCTGCTCGACGACTATCGCGTTCCCGATTCGCCGCTGGAGCGCTCGCATTTCGCCGGCGTGTTCGGCTCGTCGATCAACATTGCCGCCCTGGTGACGACGCTCTTCGCTCGCTCCGGCGTGCGGACCTTCACGCCCTTTTATGACTCGCGGATGCTGCGGCTGGTGGTGAACCTGTCGCCGCGGCAGCGCTTCCGTTTCCGCAATCCGAAGTCGCTGCCGAAGAAAAGCCTGTCGCGGCACGGCTTCGCGGAACTGGCCCATCGCGACAAGTTGAGCTTCGGCCAGCCGATCTTCGAGTGGCTGGGGCGCGGCGGACAACTGGAGCCGCTCGTCAACGACATCGACCGCTATCCCTTTCTGGACGACGCCATGCTGGAGCCGATGCGCGCCGAACCGACGTGGTTCCTCTACAACCTGCTGTGCTACGATCTGTGGCACAAGATGTTCGTCCAGCGCAGCCGCGTCCGGCCGCTCTCGCTTCAGGTGGCGTGAGAGGGAGACTCGATGGATCTCTACGCATCACTGGTCCGCAATGTCTTCTATCCCCTCGCGCTGCGGCGTTCCGGTGACGCCAGACAGATGCGCTGGCTGCGCGAGTTCGAGCGGACCCAGTACCTCTCGGCCGACGAACTCAACGCTCTGCGCCTGAGCCGTGTGGAACTGCTGCTCGCTCATGCGTATCAGCAGTGCCCCTTCTACCGCGAGCGTATGGACGAGGCAGGCATCCATCCCGAGGACATTCGCTCACTCGACGACCTGCGCCATCTGCCGCCGCTCGAGAAGGCCGACCTGCAACAGGACGGCGCGGGCATGATCGCACGCGACTGGCCGAGGGACGACCTGCATCCCAACCAGACGGGCGGCTCGACGGGAACGCCGATCAAGTTCTACGCCGGCAACGATCGCCGGCGTTCGCGCGCCGCCGCCCTCATTCGCCACAATCGCTGGGCCGGCTGGGACGTCGGCGATCGCGTCGCGGTCCTGTGGGGCGCCAGCCGCGACCGCCCGCGCCAGGACTGGCGTGCCCGTCTTCGCCGCACTCTGCTGCGCCAGCCGCTCTGGCTCGACACCGCTCACATCGTCGAGGAACGGCTTGCTGAATTCCACCTCGAACTGCTCCGCTATCGTCCGCGCGTAATCCAGGCCTATGCCCGTTCGGCGCTGCTGTTCGCCCGCTATCTCGAAGAACGGGGCCTGCGTCCCTGGCGGCCGCACTCGATCGTCACGTCCGCCGAGATGCTGGAGCCGCACGAGCGCGCCCTCATCGAGCGCGTTTTCGGCTGTCCGGTATTCAACCGTTATGGCTGCCGTGAGGTCAGCGTCGTCGCCAGCGAGTGTCCTGTCCATCAGGGCTTGCACGTCATGGCGGAGGGACTGCACGTCGAGATTGTCGTCGGCGATCGGCTCGCGCAACCGGGAGAAATGGGCGCCATCCTCGTGACGGACCTGCTCAACTTCGCCATGCCGATGATCCGCTATCGTATCGGCGACATGGGTTCCTGGGAGGAAGGCGACTGCCCCTGTGGCCGCAAGCTGCCGCGCCTCCGTCAGGTGCATGGACGGGTGACCGACTTCCTCGTCGGCGCCAGCGGACAGCTTGTCTCGGGCGTGTTCCTGGCCACCTATGTCGTGGCGCATCGGCCCAGTCTGGGACAGGTGCGCATCGAGCAGGACCGGGCCGGCGAGGTGATCTATCGCATTCGTCCCGGCGCTGCCTTCTCGGCCGCGGAAGACCTGGCCTATCTGGAGCGAACGTCGCGGCAGTATCTGGGTGAGAACATCAAGGTGAGTTGGGAACTGGTCGAGGAATTGCTGTGCGAGCCGTCGGGGAAGTTCCTCTTCAGCCGATCGAGTGTGACGCCCTCCTTTTTGAAGCGGGACATTCGCCGTGATTGACTGCGGCCGCCTCTTCATCGACAATGTTGGAGAAGTTTTGGCAGTGTTGCAGCCCACCGTCATCGGCTCACCTCCACGCGAGGGACAGCATGACCTTCGAGCAGTCCATCGTGATCGCGGCCTCTCCGGCTGAGCTATTTGATCTGAGCCAGGACTACGGCCGCCGGCTGGAGTGGGACCCGTTCCTCAAATCCGCGCAGTTGATGGGCGGCGCAAAGGCTGCCGGCGTCGGCGTTCGAGCGTACTGTGTGGCCCGCAGCGGTCTCGGCATGGAGACCGAGTATGTCTCATTCCAACCGCCGCGCGTGACAGCGGTCAAGATGACGCGCGGCCCCTGGATCATCGCCCGGTTCGCGGGTGCCTGGCACTTCGATGAGATCGCTCCGGGACAGACGCGCGTCGGCTTTCGCTATCACCTGCAAGCCCGGCCGCGCTGGCTGTCCTGGCTGCTGACGCCGATCCTGGCTCGCGTCTTCGCCCGCGACACACGCAAGCGGTTGACCGCCCTCAAGTCTGCCGTCGAGAAAGCCTCGCCTCCTCCTCGCTGAAGCCCCTTGTCCACGCCTTCCTCTACAGACGTACACATCCTATAATGACAAGAGGATGCGCACGACGGGAACACATGATTTCCCGTATTTCGGGGAGAAGAGCATGGCAGCGACGTTCGAGTTGGTCAGCAGGTTTGAGCCGGCCGGCGATCAGCCGCAGGCCATCGAAAAACTGGAGCGCGGCTTTCGCGAAGGTCAGCCGCGCCAGGTCCTGCTGGGTGCCACGGGGACCGGCAAGACGTTCTCCTGCGCTCATGTGATTACCAAGCTCGGCAAGCCAACTCTTGTCCTCGCCCACAACAAGACGCTGGCCGCCCAACTCTACAAGGAGTTCTGCGGCTTCTTTCCGCGCAATGCCGTTCATTATTTCGTCAGCTACTACGACTACTACCAACCCGAAGCCTATATCCCGCAGCGCGACATCTACATCGAGAAGGACGCCCTGATCAACGAGAACATCGACCGGCTTCGCCTGGCCGCCACCAGCGCGCTCGTCAGCCGCGAGGACGTCATCATCGTTGCCAGCGTGTCGTGCATTTACGGCCTGGGTTCGCCCAGCGACTACAAGCGCATGATGATTCGCCTCGTCAAGGGCGAGGAAGTCGATCGCGAGAACCTCCTGCTCCGCCTGGTCGATATCCAGTACAAGCGCAACGACATCGCCTTCACGCGCGGCACCTTCCGGGTGCGCGGCGACGTTATCGAGGTCTGGCCGGCGTATGAAGAGTTTGCCCTGCGCATCGAACTGTACGGCGACGAGGTCGAGACGCTGGCCATCATTAACCCGACCAGCGCCGAGACGCTGCGGAGCCTGGACGATCTGTACATCTATCCCGCCAAGCATTTCGTCACGCCCGACGAGCGCATCCGGGAGGCAGTCGAGGGTATCCGCGCCGAAATGGATCAGCGCGTGACGCAGTTGAAGAACGAAGGCAAACTCGTCGAGGCGCAACGGCTGCGCGAGCGGACCAACTACGATCTCGAAATGCTCATGGAGGTCGGCCACTGTCACGGCGTCGAGAATTACGCGCGCTGGTTCTCCGGCCGCAAGCCGGGCGAGCCGCCCTATACGCTCATCGACTTCTTTCCCGAAGACTTCCTCATGGTCGTCGATGAGTCGCATGTGACGCTGCCCCAGTTGCGCGGCATGTTCGCCGGCGACCATAGCCGCAAGCTGACGCTCGTCGAGCATGGTTTCCGGCTGCCCAGCGCTCTCGACAATCGGCCGCTGCGCTTCGACGAATGGGACAAACGCGTCAAGCAAGTGCTGTTCATGTCGGCGACTCCGGGGCCTTATGAGCTGGAGATCACAGGCGGCGAGGTGGTCGAGCAGATTATCCGGCCGACGGGCCTGGTCGATCCGGTGCTGCACGTCCGGCCGGCGCGCGGCCAGGTGCCGGACCTTGTCGGCGAGATCCGCAAGCGCGTGGAGATGAAAGAACGCACCCTGGTGACGACGCTGACGAAGCGCCTCGCGGAAGATCTGTCGAGCTACCTCCGCGAGGCGGGCCTGCGCTGCAAGTGGCTGCACTCGGAACTGGACGCCATCGAGCGCGTGCAGGTGCTGCGCGAACTGCGCGAGGGAGCGTTCGACGTCCTGGTCGGCGTCAACCTGCTGCGCGAGGGACTCGATCTGCCGGAAGTGTCGCTGGTCGCCATCCTCGACGCGGACAAGGAAGGCTTTCTGCGCTCGGGCCGATCGCTGATCCAGACGATCGGCCGGGCGGCTCGCAACGTCAACGCGGAGGTGATCCTCTACGCCGACAAGATGACCGACTCGATGCAGTACGCCATCGACGAGACGTCTCGGCGGCGTGAGGTGCAGTTGCAGTACAACAAGGACCACAATATCACGCCCGAGACGGTGAAGACGGCCATCAACAAGGGTATCGAGTCGGTGGTCGAGGCCCACAAGTTGGCGCAGGAAGCAGCGGGATTGCCGGCCGAGGATTACGTCACGGAGGAGTACATCGAGGAACTGCACGCCGAAATGCTCAAGGCGGCGGCGAACCTCGACTTCGAGCGCGCCGCCGAGTTGCGCGACCTGATCGCGCGATTGAAGGGCCAGCCCGTGGCGGCACCGCAGGGGAAAAAGCCACGCCGGCGGAAACGCTGAGGACCGATGGCGGCATAACGAGTTGCCGTTTGCGGCGGAGCGGGCCGACCGCCAAGCCGCAAGCGGTCCCAATAGGAGGGGAGCCGATGAAGTTTCTGCTGACCCGAACTTCTGAAGGGGCTGTTTCTATCAGGCCGCCCTGCAAAGGAGCGGAGCGCGGCCCGGAGTCGGCCGCATGGCCGGGGGAGTATCAATGGTTCATCGAACTCGATACTCTCGAAGAGTTGGTCTCGCTCCTTGAAAAAAATGGCGGCGCACTCGGGCTATTCTCCGCCGAGGAAGACGAGGACCACCCGGTCATCGAAATCTTTGACGACGACGAGGACGATGACTGAGCCGGCGGCCGGGCTGTCAGATGGTCCAGTGTCCCGCCTGGCCATCGGTTCGGCGGACGTCGGTCCTGGGAACACCCTTGACCGTGGTGCGGCGAAAGGCCAGCGGGAGAACCGTGCTGACCAGCCACTGTTTGCCTTCCAGTGCCGTCGGCTTCACTTCAACGAGGTCCTGGCCATCGTGCCGCAGAAGTCGAAGCGTCCGCTTGTCGCGCTGGATGATGAGCAGTTCGCGAACGCCGACCCGGCTGTAGAACGGAACTTTGTCTTCCGTGTCGTCGCCGGGGCTTTCAATCTCGACGAGGAAATCCGGACCCAGGTAGAAGTGCGTGCCACAATCGACGGCCTGGCTCTCGCGCAAGACGACAGCGACGTCGGGACAGCGATAATTGTCCTTCCAGCGTGTGCGCCGGTCGCTGACGTTGACGCCGGGGTAGCTCTTCCCGTGACCTTCTTTCTTGACCACCTCATGAAAGATCACCCCGAGGTCGTCAACGAGTTCCTGATGAACATTGCTGGGCAATGACGGCATGACATACATCCCCTCCCAGACTTCGTCGTAACGATCCTGTCCCAGGCGTCTTCGCTCTTCGATGAGCGCTGCCCCCTGTTCTTCGTCCTTGAGCCATACATGCGGCATACTTCCTCCGCGTGAGTTCGGCGAGCGGTGCCGAACAGCAAAATTGCTCAGATGGTCCAGTGTCCCGCTTGCCCATCGGTCCGACGAACGTCGGTCCTGGGAACACCCTTGACCGTGGTGCGGCGAAAGGCCAGCGGCAGAACTTCGCTGACCAGCCACTGTTTGCCTTCCAGCGAAGATAACTTCACTTCAACGAGGTCCTGGCCATCGTGCCGCAGAAGTCGAAGCGTTCGCTTGTCGCGATGGATGATGAGCAGTTCGCGCACACCAATTTCGCTAAAGAAGGGAACTTTCTCCTCTGTGTCATCGCCTGGTCTTTCGATCTCCACCAGGAAGTCGGGACCGAGATATATGAACGTAACGCAGAGAACGGCCCGGCTGTTTTTCAGGACGACCACAACATCCGGAATGCGGAAATTGTCCTTCCAGGCTTTCTTTCTGTCGGAAACATTGGCCCCGGGATAGACGTCCCCCAACGCCGTCTCCTCGATCGCAGATGCCAGAATCGTCGAGAGCATTCCGACGATTTTCTGATGATCCAGACTGGGCATTGACGGCATGACATACAACCCCTCCCAGACCTCGTCGTACAGGTCGATTCCTCGACGCTTGCGTTCCTGGATCATGCGATCCAGAATTTCAGTATCCCGCACCAGGCCACCATGCATGTCCGGTCTCCCTTCCTGGCTCATCCACCTGCATCGGCCGAAAGCAGCAAGAGATGGTTTCCCCGACCAATCTGATCGTTCAAGGTCGAGACGAATACCTGGCCATCGAGCGACAGCAGATAGTGAGGCGAGACCCGCCCGTCGCGCGTCAGCAAATCCGCCAGCCCCGGACAGCGTGCGACAACCTCCGCCAGCACCTCGGCAAGGCTCCCTGGTGAGACGGCAAGTTCCGCGCGGCCGGCTCGGAAGCGCGGCACGCCATAAAACTCGACGATCACTCTCTCGTCCGTCACCGGCATTTCCTCCGCGATGCTGCTCGCTCCCCACACGCTCACGATTTATACTGCATCCGCCGCGCTTTGAGTACGTCAACCGTGGGGGAAGCAGACCATGGCGCCAAGGTATCGCGTCGGCATCGTCGGACTCGGCGTCGGCGGCGCGACGCTGTCGCAATTGCTGGCCGCCGAGGGACACACCGTCGAAGTCTTCGAGCGCGCGCCCCAGGTCGGCCCCATCGGTGCCGGCATTCTGCTGCAGCCGTCTGGACAGATGGTCCTCGCTCGCATGGGCCTGCTCGACAAGGTGGCCGCGCTCGGGGAACCGATCGATGCCCTACACGCCGTCACGCATCGCGGCAAGACACTCATTCACTTGCCGTACTCCGAACTCGGGCCGGACTTCCACGCCTACGGGCTGCATCGCGGCGATCTCTTCTCCGTCCTCCACGAGGAAGTGCTGGCTCACGGCGTTCGCGTACACCTCGATCGCGAAATCAAGAGTACCCATCTCGACAACGGCAAGGTCTGGCTCGAAGACATCCACAAGGAGCGTCACGGCCCCTTCGATTTCGTCGTCGCGGCCGATGGCTCGCGCTCGACCTTGCGCGGCGCTTGCAAGCTCAAGAAGTGGATTCACGCCTACACCTATGGCGCCATTTGGGGCATCGGCCGGTCGCCGACGATTCGGCGAAAGCTCTACCAGATGGTGCGCGGCACGAAGGTGCTGATGGGATTGCTGCCGATGGGCAACGAACGCTGCAGTTTGTTCTGGAGCTTGCACCACGACGAGAAGGACGCACTCTGGAACGGCGGCTTCGCGGCGTGGAAGGACGAGGTGACCCGGACATGCCCCGAGGCGGGCGAGTTGCTCGCGCCGTTCGCGGATGAGAAACACATCTTCTACACGGCCTATCAGCATGTGTGGATGAAGGCGTGGCACGATGGCCACGTCCTCTATCTCGGCGATGCGGCCCATGCCATGAGTCCGCACCTGGGCCAGGGCATCAACCTCGCCTTGCTCGACGCCTACCTGTTCGCGAGGACGCTGGCCGGCGCGGCCGACTTCCAGCAGGCGTTTCGCCGTCACGTCCGGCTGCGTCTGCGGCATCTTCGCTTTTACGCGACGGTCACGTTCCTGCTGACGCCGTTCTTCCAGTCGCGCGGGTTCATCAAGGGCTGGGGAAGAGACCTGTTCCTGCCGCTGATGACGAAGATTCCGTGGGTGAGGCGACAGATGATTATGACCATGGCCGGACTCAAGAGCGACTTCCTCGGCGGGGCGATGCATCTTCCTGGGGAAAAGTGATTGCTCACCAACTCCAAGTCCCGTACCATGCACATTCACGCCGAGTTTCAACCCGCCTGCCGGAAGTGAACGGGGGGACCATTCTCATGATCACCATGCTGGGCAGTCCACGACGGACCTGCGACGGCCTGACGCGGCGCGAGACGCTCAAGGCCGGCGCCCTGAGCTTCCTCGGGGCCGGCTTCACGTTGCCGGCTCTCCTTCAGGCCGAGGAAGCCAGGAAACGCGAAGCCCTGCCGGGCAAGGCCAAGAGCGTCATCCTGCTCTACCTGCTGGGCGGCGCCGCCACGCAGGACATGATCGACCTGAAGCCCGATGCGCCGAAGGAGATCGGCGGCGAGTTCAAGCCGATCGCCACCAGCGTCCCCGGCATCCGCGTCTGCGAGCATCTGCCGAAAATGTCGAAGTGGATGAACCGGATCGCCCAGGTCCGCAGTCTCAATCACAAGGCCGGCTGTCACAACTGCCTGCCCAGCTACACCGGCTGCGAGGTGCCGCAACCCGATCAGCATCCGCGCGACACACATCCGCCGAGCATGGGATCGGTGTGCGAATGGCTCAAGAAGCCTGGCGTTGAGATGCCTCACTACGTCTATCTGCCCACCTGGCTCGGCTGGGGACAGGCGTTCCGGCGCGGCGGCCCCTACGCCGGCTTCCTCGGCAAGAAGTACGATCCGCTCTTCAGCGAGTGCGATCCGCACAGCGCTCCCGGCGATCCGAAGCCGAGTCCCGGCAAGCCCAACGTCGTTCGCGGCACACCTCGCCTGGCTGACAGCGACCTGTCGCAGGGCCTGACGCTGGACCGTCTCAACGAGCGCCGCGGCCTGCTGAACCAGTTCGACGAGCAACTGCGCCGGGCCGAGGCTCAGCCGGCGCTATCCGGGTTCGATCGCATCCAGCAGAAGGCGTTTGGCCTGCTGACCGGAGCGAAGGTGCGCTCGGCCTTCGATCTGTCGAAGGAGGACCCGCGTGTGCTCGATCGCTATGGCCGGTCGCTGTTCGGCAACAGTTGCGTCATCGGCCGCAAGTTGGTCGAGGCGGGCGTGCGTTTCGTCAATGTGACCTGGGACCTGTTCTGGGATCGCTATCAGGTGGACTATGACGCCTGGGACACGCACACACGCAACTTCTCGATCCTGAAAGAAAACAAGCTGCCGAACTTCGACCAGACCTACACGGCGCTTCTTGAGGACCTGGAGCGGCGCGGCCTGCTCGACGAAACGCTGGTGGTAGTGATGAGCGAGATGGGCCGAACGCCGCGCGTCAACGCCAACGCCGGTCGCGATCACTGGACGTACTGTTATGGCATGTGGTTCGCCGGCGCGGGCATTCGCGGCGGCACGGTCGT
>JBBSDR010000095.1:0-10917 GCA_038240465.1 Gemmatales bacterium | reverse complement strand
TCCCGAAGTCTGGCGACTTAGGCTACAATTCAGGGTTTGTCTCGCTGGAGGACAAGAACCTTGGCCCGCAGGTCGGCCAGGGGTTGACGGCGTTCATCGCGCGTCATGTAGAAGCGATAGCCGAAGTCACCGGGACGCAGGTTCAGCATCTTCTGCACGCCCTTGAAGGCAAACTGCCGGTTGACGAGGTACGGATCGTCGAGGGCGTCGAGTATCTGGGAAATCGCTTTCCCATCCCTGTTCCGGACCAGTGCCTCGACGGCAACGAGGCGAACGGCGGGATTCTCGCTCGCAAGCCAGCCCTGGCCGGCAGGCTTCAGGGCATCCGGATAGCCGGCGGCGATCTTCTTCTCGTCGTACGTCTTCCCATACCATTGCTTCAGATGGTCCAGAGTCCAGCCGATGGGCCGATCGGGGTGACAGAGGTTGCAAGCGTTCGGCTGGTTGGCCTCGATCATGTCGGCCCGGGTCGGCGAATAAATCATGTGCGTGCGGACCACATCCTGAATACCCTCGTTGATCCGCGGCATGTGACAGTTCAAACAGCGCGCTCCCTCGCTGCCGGCGGGATGGTGCGTATGCGCGAGCCGCTGAGGCGCGGGCCGAAACTGCTCGTGACACTTCAGGCAGACGGCGTCGTCCTGTTCGGGCGGCGGCGACCAGCGTGGACCGAGGGCCTGGTGCGGGCTGTGACAGTCGATACAGCGCAGTTTGGAATAACAACTGCCGCGCATGGCGTCGGAGTATTCCACCGAGTTCCAGGTGGACATTCCCGCCGCGAATTGCGGCCTGCCTCCCACATGACAGCGGCCACACGCCCAGTTGACGTTGGCCTGCGTCAGGCCGTATTCCAGAGGCGTCGAGCCGGACTCGACAAACAGGTACGGGCTGGCCGGGAAGAACCTCGGCAACACCTTGCCGCCGCTCTCGACGTGGACCCTGGCGCCCAGGTGACAGGCTTCACAACTGACGCCGTAGGTCGCCGCATGGCGGGAAGCCTCCCAGTCCGCCATCGGGTTCCGCACCACTTCCCGGTCGGCGCGAGCGAGCAACTCCGCCATCGGGTCGATGACCTCGGGATGAGCTTTCTCAAGATACTTCCGCATCGACCAGTGCATCGTCCGGGGAGCGTACTCGCCCATCTGTTGCGGTCGTCTGCCGAACAGGTCGGCGAGAGGAAACGTCGTGTGACAGTAGTTGCAACTGGCGGCGTATTCCGCATAGTGCCGGCCGCTCTCGGGTGGGTCGAAGGGATCGGGCCTCATTCCGTCCGGCATTTCCGGACCGACGTGGATGATGGGGATCCACTCTTTCTGGGCCAGCCAGTAGCCGAAATGCAGCACATGGTCCTTGGTGTAGAAATGATGGCTTCTCGGTTCCGGCCCCTCGATCTGCTTGCCGACGTAATACTGAAAGAAACGGGAGCCGATGGTCTGGGTGATCTCATAAAGGCGCTTCACCGCGCCGCGCTCGACGCGCATGAAATGCTTCCCCTCGCGGCGATAAAACGTCCCCCGTCCTCCCAGGTAGGAGATGGCCGCGTTGCCGGAAAAGTCGCCCTTGACGGTCGTATCGCCAGCGGGAGCATTCATCCAGCGATGAGGATGTTCGGACCACGCCTCATGGTTTCGCGGATGGCACTGCTTGCACGATTGAGGTCCGGCATAGTCCGCCGGGTGAATGTTGCTTTCCTCGTCTGATGGAACCGTTCGGCTCCTGACGCCGGCAGGCAGGGAGTCCCACCAGACCGTCAACCGCCCTCCGGAAGCGATCTCGCGCGGCGAGTCGTGCGGTCTCGTCTTCGATCGGTCCGGGGGAGCAGAGTCACGCGTCAGGAAAAGGACGAGTACAACACAGCCGGCGACCAGGCCAAGGATCAGCAGACAGGTGGACCAGAGACTCGCTGTTCGGGATGGAGGAGCATTCATCGGCGAGGCCTCGGGCTTGCGGTCCTTGACCTCAATGTAAATAAGTCGCCGGGGAAGGGCAATCCGCCCTCGCGTCGCATCGGGGTTCGTCTCGCACTGTAAGAGACGAGCGGATACACTGAGGCTGTTCAGACTGTTCTCTGAAGAAAGGTCCCATCATGTCCGAGGAACGTGAGCATTCCGCCGTTGATGAGACTGCGCGGGTGCAAATCGACCCGGACTTGCTCCTGGAACTGCACCGCGTCGGCTCCGGCCACCAGCGCCGCTTGCTGCTGTTCGTCCTCCTTTATGGCTTCTCCGCCTTCGCCGTGTGGAGTCTGGCGGAGGCGGCTGACGATATCTGGAGCTGGCTTGCCCTTGCGCCGCTTGTCGTCCTGACGGCCGCGTCACTGCATGGAATCAGTCTGTTCACGCACGAAGGCGTCCACGGCACATTGACACTGCATCACGGCTGGAACCGGGCGCTGAGCATCCTCTGCGCCTTGCCGGTGCTGCAGAACTACTCCGCTTATCGCGTCCTGCATCTGCGGCACCATCTCCACCTGGGCCGGCCAGGCGATCCCGATCATTACGCCAACTACACAAGCTGGACCTGGCTGCAGTTCCTGATGAACTGGGGCCGATTGATCGCCGGCTATCCGGTCTACATCGTGGCGATTCCCATCCTCGGCTATCGGCAGGGCAGTCCGTCCGAGCGCCGTTGGATCCTGTTCGAGGTGGGTCTGCTGGTCGGCGCGGTAACGGCGGTGTTGCTGTCGCCCCTGCCGCGAGGCCTGCTGCTGTGGGGCTGGCTGCTGCCGATGCTGGTTATCAACACCCTGGTCAACATTCGCGGCATGAGCCAGCACACGCTGCTGGAGCATCACGCGGACCCGATCCTCGGCACGCGCTCCATCCTGACCAATCCGGTGACGGCGTTCTTCATGTGCAACGAGAACTACCATCTCGAACATCATCTGTTTCCGGGTGTGCCGTGGTACAACCTGCGGCGCTTACATCATACGCTCCGCGTCCAACTCGAAGCTCGCGGCGCTCCGTTCATTCCGTCGTATGCGGCGTTTGTGGGTGAGTTCGTGGTCGGCAGTCTGCGCCGCAGTCCTCTCGGTCGCGCGAGCCGCGCTGCCGCGGGAGAGACGCCCTGATGGCGATGCGGCGCCAGCCCCTCTCCGATCTCATCAGACTCGCGATTGCCAGGTTTTGGGATCACGACTCCCATGCACGATTGCGATCACAACGGCCTCTCCATCGACAATGCGATAGTAGACCACATAGGGAAAGCGACGCACGACAGCTCGCCTGACGTCCTGGTAAATTGTTCCATGCATTTGCGGGGTTCGGTCAATGCGCTGAAGGGTTGCCTCGACCTGAGCGACCAATTCCACTCCGAGTCCTTGTCGTTGCTGATCGTACCATCCCTGTGCGGAGGCAAGTTCCGCCTCGGCTTCCGGTGAAATAATCATGGCACGGACTCGTATTTTTTCATCAGCCGAGCCTTTACTTCTTCCCAACTTGCACCCGCTCTGGGATTATCTTGGTGCGCCAAGAGCCGCCGATCGAGTTCATCCTTGTGGGATTGCGGAATCGGGAGGAGATCGGCTTCCTCGGCAATGCTGTCCCAGATTGCCTCGATCAGGGCAAGGCGTTCATCGACGCTGAGCCGATCGATTCCAAGCGCTACTAGCGTTGCTTGCATGCGGAAAAGCCTCCGTTTCTTGTTTGCATTTTGAAGGCGCCATGCCTGACTCGTCAAGAGGAACAACCATCCGCGAAATAATCGCCGGACCGTCGCACCCTCCTTGTTCCCAAGCAGAGCTTGGGAACGAGGAGGAGGGCGGAGCAGAGGGAGAAGGTCAGCGCTGGTCGAGTTGCCAGCGGGCCTGGGCGACGAGTGCCTGGAAGCGCGGCTGCCAGGCGCCATCCACCAGTTGCCGCAGCAGCTTCTTCGACTCGACCGCGTTGCCGGACTGACGCAGGTTCTGGACGCGATCCCACAAAATCTGCGCGTTCGTCGGCTCGGCCGCGAAGGCTGACGCGAACGCTTCATCAGCCAACTTCAACTCGCCCTGACGGCGCAGCGTGCCGGCAAGGCCGAGCCAGGGTTCCGGCGAACCGGGACGCAGCCCCACCGGCGTCGTCAGGTAGTCCCAGGCCAATTCGCGCTCGCCGAACTGGCGCAGGATGCGAGCAGCCGTGTCGCAGGCGCTGTTGCCATTCTTCGACAGACTCCGCCAGCGGTCGGCGGTGCGGACCACTCGGGCCAGGAAGTCCTCCGGCGGCTTCACCTTGAGCGTCACCATCGCCTCGGCCAGTCCCTGATAATGGCTCATCAACCGGCCATACTCGCTGTCGATGGTGTTCAGTTTCATCACCTCCGGCCGATCGCGATACTCGGCGTCGAGAGCGCGCTCCAGACACTCCATCCGCCGTGCAGGTGATTCTCGACCTTCCGCCAACTGGACCGCCAGACGCCAGAGGTCGGCACGCTTCGACCATTCGGCGTCCTCCAGCAATGACTGCAAGAGACGCTCTGCCTCAATCAGCTTGCCGTTGCCGCGCAGGAACTCGACGACGGCAACTGTCAGGCCGAACTTCTCCTTGCGTTCCTTGACACCGTCCAGCACGAGCGCCAGAAGGTCCTCGGCGAGCGGCTGGTCTTCCAGTTGCCAGCACTGGCTTGCCAGGGCGAGGACGGCGCCGCGCTGCTTCTTGTCGATTAACTGCCGTGCCGTCTCGCGAATCAGCGGGTTCCAGGCGTCTTTCTCGGAATCCTTGCCGAGCAGGGCGCGGTGGAAGTCCTCGTCGATCAGCAACAGCGAATCATCCTTGCGCGCCGAGGCATAGAGATCGAGGAACGCCTTGCGGCCCTCGTCGCGCTGCACCGCCTTCGACAGGGCGCGAGCGCGTTCGTACTTCGCCGCAGTTTCCAGGCCGGGCGTCTTCTCGAAGTGCTGCCAGACTTGCGCCAGGGCAGCGCGAACGTCGCTCGCATCCCGCGACTTGCCCTCGACCTCGTTGGCCCGGTCGGTCATCAGGCCGAGCAGCGCGAAGCCGAAATGACTGTTGCGATTCTTGCCGGCATAATCGAGAGCCGCGGCGATCGCGACCTGACGCTGTTGCCTGTTGCCGTCGAGGACACGCGGCGACTGCCAGCGCTGCAGGAGTGCGTGAGTGACGGCCAGGTGTCGCAACGCTCCTTCGCCCCACTGCACGCTGCTGACGGCCCACTGGCTGGCGTGCTGCCGCAGCACCGGCGAGGTGTGCAGCGCCAGATACTGCGCCAGCGACTCATCGCGATGCTCGGCCAGAACGTCAAGGTTCTGGCCATCGAGGTTCTGGCCCGCGGCGGCGAGCAGGACATACAGGCCGAGCTGACGCTGATCGCGGCCGTGGAACGCCTCGCGGAACATCTTCACCAGGCTCTCGCTGTTGCTGCTGGCGAAGTCAGCCGCGAACAGGTCGAGGGCATCGGCAAAGGGCAGATCGTCGTTGCGCCGGTCCTTCAATTTGCGCGTCTCGATCAGGTGTTCCCGGCTGCGATAGGGCAGCGACAGCACAACGAGGTCTTTCACGTCCGGCTTGAGATTGGGCGCGTCGGTGCGGTCGAGCTTGCCCTTGAGCGCGACGACTTCCTTGTCCTGGGTATCAAGGATGCGGATGTCGCCCTTGGGGCTGAAGACGACGCGGCCAACGATCTTCTTCGACGGCATCTCTACAACTTGCTGCTCCGCAAGGTGGCCGTCTTCGGCGAAGACAAGGTGCAGCCGGTTATAGGAGAGCGGCTTGCCCTTGCCGTCCTTGAGGCTGTCGATGCCATGCGGCACAATGGCCACGGTCCGCTCGCCGGCCATCAGCAGATCGGCGCCGCGTGCCAGGTCTTCAGCGCGAAGCAGCGCCCAGGGAACGAAGCGAGCGAAGGCCATGCGATGGAATCGACTGAGTTTCCGTTTCGCGCCGATGCCGAGATCGGGATAAAGGTGCCAGAGGGTGTCGCCGTCACAGACGACGCGCTCGCGGATTCCAGGGAAGAGCGTGCGTTCGTAGGCGTAGCGCCCCTGGCCATCGAAGGCGATGCTGACAGCGGGACGGGCGCCCTCGGCGGGGATGGTCAGCGAGCGCCAGCCAGTGCCGCGTCCAGTGTCGAGTAGTTTGCGAGCAGCCGCGTCGATGCGGCCGAGCTTGCTGGCGGGCAATGGTGCTGCCTCGGCTTCGAGAACGGCGAGCATATCGGCACGGCCGGTGTTCATCCCAGGGGCATAGGAGACGAGATCGTAGAAGAGCCGATCGTCGCCGCTGAAGGGTGGCCGCTGGTACAAGAGAGAAGAGTTGTCCCTGCCGGTAAACTTGCCGGTTATGCCGGGGGCATTGTAAAACTCGCCTTCCTGTACTTGAATGGGGCGTGCCAGTTCTTCTCCGGACGTAAATCCTTGTGCTAAGAGATGTCGAGCATCCGAGGCGGCGAGACCGTCCGGGCGACCGGCGCGATCACCGAGGATTTGTCTGAGGAGCATGGGGGAACCTCCGACTGGGGCGGTAAAGACGGCCTCCGTCTGAAGTCCGGTAAAGACAGGTTCATGCCGACCGAGTTGTCCCAGGATGAGGTTCGGCTGCGTCACGGCGTTGCGGATAGTGCTGTCCTGTACCGGCGATGAGGACCGCGTGACATTGCCAAGACTATTGATGTCGTACCCCGCCGTGAACCGAAGGTCCGACTTCGACAACCTGTCGAGGTAAGGGATCTTGCTGAGGATCGCTGGTCCGAACGCCGGCAATGCATCGGTCTGGATCGCGTTGAGCGGCTTCCGTTCTGTCCTTTCAGTCGAACGCCCTGCACTCAATTCCCCCCAGCGGGAGGCCGGCGGAAAGTCGATGGGCGGCTCACTCACGGCAACTTTCAGGACTGCCGGCGGGCCTGTGCGCGTGGAGATAGTGGCGAGGACATGCTTCACGGATGGCTTGACGCCCTTCTTCGGATCGGCGATGACTCCGTCTTCCGGTTCATAGACGACAGCGATCTTCTCGGGGCAATCGTACATCGCCCAGTGGTCCTTGCGGCCGCGATCGACCTTGTACTGCTGATACATCGCCTCGTTTTCCAGCACCAGCAGCGACGTGAACGGACTCATCACATACATCGTCTTCGACAACTCGACGATCTGCGTCCTATGCTTGCCGGCATCTTCCGCGAGCAGCCGGTCAATCTCCAGTTTGGCCCACGTTCGCGGCAGATACCCCGCCTCCTTTGTCACGTCGGCCACGTCGAGGACAGTCTCCAAAGGCCGGCCCTGCCACATGCCGCGAACCGTGATCTTCTCCGGCAGATCCTGCGCCAGCCTCGTCACGGCGCAGACTTCCTCGCCCTGCGCCACCAGGCTTGTATTCGTCAGCCAGCGATTCTTGCCGCTATCGTCGCGAACGCTGATGTCGAGCAAACGCGGTGAATTGAGGATGTTCGACAGCTCGAACGCGCGCCACGAGATCGGTTCATCGGGATTGATCTGCGCGAACAGTCCGCCGCTCTTCTCGGCCGCCGCCTTCATCAGGTTGCGGTTCCAGCGCCGGCCAGCGCCGATGCCAACATAGCGGACGTCGTCGGGAATGCGCTTGATGAGCATATCCTGACGCTGTTCGCCCATCGCCGCGATGCCGCTGCCGACGTGAATCAGATGCGGATTGCGGCCATCCCTCAAGAGCGCGACGCTCTCGGTCAATCCCTTGTCGAGATTGAGCGCGCCGATCAGTTGAGCGTTTTCGAGGAAGTTCAGGGCGCTGTCGATGTTCTCCGGCGTGGCCCGCTGGCGTTCCTGCATCGGCGAGCGCGTGCGCGTGGCGGCGGTCAGCACGGCGAAGGTGTCCTCGGGTTCGGCGTTCTGCAGCAGGCCGCGGACAATCTCGACCTGGGCGCGAGCCAGGAGCGGATCGCGGTCGCCGGACGACTCGAACAGCACGACCATGTCGCGCGGCGCACGGCCCGTCTCGGCGCGCTGCGGCAGGTCGGGACGATGGCGGACCATCAGGTACTTCGCGCCTTCCTGTTCCATCATCGAGAATCGCGTCTGCGCGCCGGCCTGCATCTGACCGAGCGTCAGGACGACATCGCGGTCAAGCTTTGCGTTCTTTTCGGCGGTGTCGAGCAGCAGATCGCCCTGCTCGCGCCGGGTGGTCAGGCTGTGCGACGGACTGTTCCAGCCGATCTTGTCGCCATTCTTGACCTGAACGTGCAGTGACCAGTCGCGCACCTGCTCCAGCGAATGGCCGGCGGGAAAGCGATAGGTGTCCTGGCCGGCGTAGGATCCCAGCCGTTGCGAGTAGGACAGGACGATGCGTTTCTCCTGTCTCGGCTCCAGGGGAAAGACGCGCATCTTGAACGTCGAGCCATCGACCCATTCCAGCAGAGCGGGATCTTGCTGCCTGGTGACGATGGTCTCGTAGACGTTGCGGCCATAATCGCGTTCGACCATGCCGCCTTCCATGCACGTGCCATCGACATACATCGCCAGCCGCGACAGCGACGCATCGGGCGGCAACGGGAAGTGGAAGGTGCCTTCGAGCCGGCCGTGCGTGTCGTTGAAATACGTCTGATCGATGGTCGTGCGGGCGAAGCCGTCCTCGATGAAGACGTCAACGTGATACTTGCGCAGGCTGAGTTTCGCTTCCTGGCCGTTGGGATCGAGGACGGTCAGACTACCGCCGCTGTACGAACTGGCGGGAACGAGCGGCGACTCGGCGGCGATCATCAGGTCGCGCGCCCAGTCGAGCAATTCCGAGGCCCGCGGCGAAGGCTGCGGCTTGTCGCCGTCGGCGGTCAGGCGCTGGCCGGCCGACACGATGCGCTCACGCTGTCCGCCCACCTCGTTGACCTTGACCTTGCCGCGCGCCACGACGACGCCGGTCCCCTGATCGCTGGCCTTGACGGCGAAGGTGGTGCCGAGGGCCGCGACCTGGCGTTTCGGCGTGTCGATGACGAAAGGTTCTTTCGCGGGAGCGGCCTCGACCAGCACCTCGCCGGCGGTCAGCTTGAGCCGGCGTTCGGCGACGACCTTGAGATTGCTCGACTGATTGACGTAAAGGACGGAGCCATCGGGGAGGACGAGCCGGCGGCGCTGATTGCTGCCGGTGCGGACCTCCTCGCCAACCGGGACGGCCTTGACGGCGGCCATCTTGGTGCGCGGCTTGCTGGTCAATCGTTCGGTGCTGGGGCCGGCCGCCGTCACGAGAGTGACAGTGAGCAGGGCCAGAGATAGGGACGCGAAACGGAGTCGATGCCCGATAGTCACGGTCGATCCTCCCGGTTCATGCCAGTCGAGTCAGGAGATGAGTCCCGGAGTGGAGATGGGGCAATCCCTCGCCGTCGCTCCGGGATGGGTGATATTCTACGAAGTGCCAGCGGATCCGGTGTCGAGGGCGGATTGGGTCTTGTCTTCTTGACGGGTCGTCGAGTATCCTATCCATACTCCTGCCGTGTCCCCGCCGGTTCTTTCAAAAGAAGTGATTGCTTTCGCCTGCCGCGTCGGTGACAATGCAAGCACTGCCTGAATTCCTGCCAATAGGACTTTCTGCTATCCAAGGGGGGTATCACCATGACTTGCAAGCGTTGGCCCGTACTGGCCCTCGCGGCCCTGGCCTTCTCGGCCGGGTCCTCCTACGCCGCGGACCAGTACAACAAAGGTCCGGTCGCCTTCAAGGAAGCGAGCCTGCCCGCGGCGGACGAGATCAAGGACCTGTCGATCTATCCGGCCAAGGTGTCGCTCAAGGGCATCGACGACGCCCAGCAACTCATCCTCACCGCTGTCCTCAAGGACGGCCGGCTCCAGGACCTGACCCACGACGCCAAGTACGAACCGGCTGACACCAAACTGGTTCGCGTCACCAGCAGCGGCCGGGTCGTGCCGATCGCCAATGGCGCCACCGAGGTCGTCGCGCGCTTCGGCGACAAGACGATCAAGATTCCGGTCCAGACCGAATCTTGCGATGTCAACCTCGACATCAACTTCGCCAACCAGATCGTGCCGATCTTCACCAAGATGGGCTGCAACAGCGGCGGCTGTCACGGCAAGGCGTCCGGCCAGAACGGCTTCAAGCTGTCGCTGCTCGGCTTCGAGCCGGAACTGGACTTCATGACCCTGGTCAAGGAAGGCCGTGGCCGGCGTCTGTTTCCCGCCGCTCCGGACCGCTCGCTGCTGCTGCTCAAGGCGGCCGGCGGCATGGCCCACGGCGGCGGCAAGCGCACCGAGGTCGGCTCCGATGAGTATCGCCTCATTCGCCGCTGGATCGCCGCCGGATCGCCCTACGGCAAGCCGGCCGATCCCAGGGTGACGAAGATTTCCGTCACGCCCGATCATCGCGTCCTGGTCCGCCAGGGCAAGCAGCAGTTCTCCGTCCAGGCCCATTTCAGCGACGGCACGGTCGAGGACATCACTCGCCGCGCCCAGTACGAGAGCAACGACACCGAGATCGCCATCGTCGATGAAGGCGCGCTCGTCCGCACGCTGGACATGAGCGGCGAGGCCGCGGTCATGGTCCGCTATCAGGACCAGGTCGCCGTCTTCCGCGGCACCGTCCCGCTCGGCGTCAAGACTCCAGACTATCAGTTCCCGGCCCAGACGGTCGTCGATGAATTCACGGCCAAGAAGTGGAAGACCCTCGGCCTTGTGCCGTCGCAACTTTGCAGCGACGAGCAGTTCATCCGCCGGGTGTCGCTCGACATCACCGGCACACTGCCGACGCCGAAGCAGGTCGCGGACTTCGTGGCCGACAAGGACCCGAACCGCGAGAAACGCGACAGACTGATTGACGCCCTACTCGATTCGCCGGAATACTCCTACTACTTCGCCAACAAGTGGGCCGACATCCTCCGCGTGAAGCGGCGCAACGAGCCGGGCCGGGCGCGCGGCACCTTCGCCTTCCACGACTGGATTCGCCAGTCGATGGCCAAGGACAAGCCCTACGATCAGTTCGCCGGCGAGATCCTGGCCGCCACGGGCGACGAGAG
>JBBSDR010000094.1:0-10949 GCA_038240465.1 Gemmatales bacterium | reverse complement strand
CAATTTGCCGAAAAAGCTATTAGGGCATTGGAGCTGGCTCTGGAAAGCGGTTATCAGGACTTGGCCCATCTCTTGAACGACCCCGATCTCGATATCATTCGGCAGGAAGAGGGTTACCGAAAGCTCATCGAAAATCTGGGAGAAAAGAAGACCAAAGAATAGGGAAACGCAATTGCCTCTTCTATGACAATCCGTCTGTGACCATTGGCCGTTTTGTGCGCTGGATGAACCTCTTCTGGCGAGTACTTGGCATACTGCCGCCTGTAAGGTGACGTTGGAAAGACGGTTTGCTGAGTGTTTATCGCTCATCTGAAGTTCCCAGACCCCGACGAGATCGAATATGCGCGCTTTATTCACCTGCTCCTCGTCCACCTGCCGCTCTCAGAATTGGTGGGTGCATAACCCTCCCAACTCTCTGACCCCCAATTGCCCCCGCTGCGGGGAGAAGTTGTCGCTCCTCATGATCGGGGAAGGCGACCACAAGGCCCGCGGCACCACCGACAATGTGGATGACACTGCGACGCTGTTTCTGACCGTGGACGACGACGAGCGGCAAACGCTTCCTATGATCCCCGAAAAAGCCGGGGAATCGCCACAGTCGCTGCCCACTAACGCCGGTCGCACTCCCCTGCCGTCTGGGGCAACGCTCACGTATCTTCCTGGCTCCGCGGCGCGGGCAGCAAACGCTGACGTGCCGGCTTTGATCTGAAGGTTCCAGATACGGGCACGACTCGGCGAAGGCGCTTTCGGCGTCGTGTACCGGGCGTATGACCCTCAGCTTGACCGACCTGTTGCCCTCAAGGTCGCCAAGCCAGGCTCCCTCGACACGCCGGAAAAGCGCGAGCTTTTCTTGCGCGAAGCCAAGGCTGTGGCTAGTTTAAGGCACCCGAATATTGTCCCGCTCTACGAAACGGAGCGGATGGCGATCAGCTCTACATCTGCTCGGCACTGATCGAGGGCCGAACCCTGGAGGAGCTAATCGCGGAGACGGATGGAAAGGGCCTGCCGCTCCGCGAGGCCGCCCGGATCACGCGCCGTCTGGCGGAAGCGCTGGCTTATGCCAACGCGCAAGGAGTGGTACACCGTGACGTCAAGCCGCAGAACGCGCTGGTGGTCGGCAGTGGCGAGCCCCTCCTGACCGATTTTGGGCTTGCCGCCCGGCAAGACTCCGGCGCCGAGCGGCTCACCCAGGAGGGCACTGCAATGGGCACGCCTGCCTACATGGCGCCGGAGCAGGGTGAGGGGCGCGGCACGGCGGCCTCAGACCAGTACAGCCTGGGCTGCTCACTATTCGAGATGCTCACGGGCCAAACACCGTTCGCAGGCCCGCCGGCGCAACAACTCTTTCTCCATAAGACGCAGCCGTCGCCATCGCCGCGCTCGCTGCGGTCGGAGATTTCGCGCGATCTGGAGACAGTCTGCCGCAAGACCCTCGAGAAAGAGTTGGCCGCCCGCTACCCCAGCTGCGGCGAACTTGCCGAGGACCTGCGGCGCTGGCTCGACGGTGAGGTGGTGCGCGCCCGACGAATTGGGTCGGCCGAGCGGTTAGTCCGCTGGGCGCGCCGCAACCAGTACTTGGCCGCGGCCAGCGGTTTCGCGGCGACCGCGCTCACGGCGGCCCTGGTGCTTGCTATCACCTTTGTTGTATTCCAGCAGGAAGCCAACTCGCAGATTTTCAAGGCCAACACAGACCTGAGTAAAGCCAACTCGCAAATCACGAAGACCAACGAAAGCCTGAATGAGACCAATCAGCAGTTGAAGCAGACCGATCTCAAACGGGTGGCCGCACTGCGCCAGGCGGGCGGGCTGGCGCTTAACCAGGGATTGAGTTTTGCTCGCGACCAGGGAGACGTACGGTCCGGCCTGTTGTGGTTGACCCACGCCCTGGAGTTGATTCCCCCGGATGACCGCGAAATGCAATATGTCATTCGGGCCAACCTGAACGCCTGGCGGCGACAACTCAGTCCATTGAAGATGACGTTCCCTCGAGTCAATAATTGGGTTGTTCCCGCTGCCCTGAGTCCCGACGGCAGAACCGTACTCGGCGGGGGCATGGAAGATGGTGTTCGGCCCTATGATACGCTCTCAGGGGAGCCATGCGGACCAACGCTCCAGCACGGTCAGGGGCAAGAGCCGATCGGCGTTATCGTTTTCAGCCCGGACGGCCGAACGCTGCTGACCGGGTCGCGCGGCCCCGCGATGTACCAGGGCGGGAAGGAACAATCCGGCGACGGAGAAATGCGGATTTGGAAAACCCAGACATTCGAGCTTATCGCCAAGAAAACGTTTCCCGGTGGGGTCGTTCAGGCCGCCTTCCGGTCGGATGGTGAGGTCGTCGTCACGGCAGGCTCGGATAACCAGGCGAGATTGTGGGAAGTCGCCACGGGGAAGGAACTCGGAGCCCCTATGCCAAACCTGCTCGGATTTGCGCCGCAACACCTGGACGCACTATACCATCCAGGCCTTGTGCCTGGGCCCCCTATGCCAACCCCCGCCGGATTTGCGCCCCTGTTCAGTCCGAATGGTAATCGGCTTCTGTTGCGCCCGACGTCAGGGGCGGTGCGAGTCCACGACGACAAGAGCGGGAAACCCCTGACGTCCCTGCTCGAACACGGTCAGGACCTGACGTGTGCGACGTTCGGCGGCGGCGGAGCGGAAGTCTGGACAGGGGGCAACAATAAAATCCGGGGCTGGGACGCGGCCACGGGGAAGGAACTGGGCAAACCGATGTACGCAGACGGCACAGCCCATGCCTTTTCGCCCGGAGGCTTCGCGGTGCTGACCGGCAACAGCAAGGGGGCCTGGATCGGCGAGCCCGGCGGTACCTATCCCCACCGCCTGAAGTTCCGCTTCCCCATCGCGACCTATTGTTTCAGCAAGGACGGTCGCCTGTTGCTAATCGGCGGCGGCGACGAGAACGCGACGGAAAGCAACTCGACGCTCGCCCAGGACGGTGAGGCGCAAGTGATCGATGTCGAAACCGGTCGGCCGGTCGGCAGGCCGATGACGCACACCTTTGCTGTCCGGACGGCGGCCTTCAGCGACGACAATCGGTCTGTCGCGACCGGAACCGGCGTCGCGCAGGTCCACGTTCCCTTTATCACGGATGAGAACGGAAAACAAATCAAGCCGGGAAGCGGGGGCGAACTCCGCGTCTGGGAGGTCGCTGCCGGCGACCCGCAGCCGGGGCGGGCGTGGGTGTTGAACGGGACCTTCGACAACTCCGGAAAGGCACTGCTCGACCGGGACCTGGCGAAAACTCTCGCCATTCAGTCCGGGGCATTTGTCGGCCCGAAGTCGTGTCAGCTGTTCAATGCGGCGACGGGCGCTGCCGTGGGGGGGAAACTCTCTTTCAGCGATGGTTGGCCCACTCCGAGAAAAGACGAGGCACCAGGTTTCGGACCGAAGGTCAGCTGTTTCTGGTCCGCTCCGGACGGCCGCTCCGTCGCCGTTTGTACGGAGCATACTTTCTTTGACCAGCAGAAGGAAATCGACTTTGGCAAGATCTCAAAGTTCAAGAGCCGCACGACGACAGTGCTGTGGCGCTGGAAAGACGGGCGTCTCGAAGGAACCGGGCGCCCCTTGCCCGACGGCGCGACCGCGGTCGGCTTCAGTCGCGACGGCCAGCGCTGCCTGGTGCTGACGGCACAGACGGCGCAATGGTGGAATGTCTCGACGTGCTCCCCAGTGGGCAGTGTGGTCCCCCTACCGCCCCTCGCCGATCCGACCCGGCCGATCTACTCGGCGGGAATCAGAGTTGCCTTCCTGAGTCCCGACGACAGGACCCTGGTGCTCGGTGAAAAACGTGAAAATATTCAGTTTGTCCAGAAGTTTACTCCCAAGGTCCACATGTTTGACCTGGATGCGGGAAAGGCGGTCGGAGCGCCGATTCCCCACCCGCAAGGAGTCACGGACGCGGCGTTCAGCCCTGATGGCCGATTCGTTCTTATCGGGACCAACGGGGAAAACGCCCGATTATGGGACACAAAGACCTGTGAGGGGGCTTCCCCGGCCCTCCTCCATGGCTCAGCCGTCGATTCTGTCGCTTTCAGCCCCGACGGGCGCCTGGTCGCGACGGAGGGTGGCGGCAAGGTCAAGGTGTGGCATCTTCCCTCCGGCCAGGCCATCGGGCCAGCGCTTTCGGCCGACGGCCGGGTTGTCTTCAGTCCCGACGGCAAAAAGATTCGGCTGCTCTGGGTGGGGGGGCACGATAAACAACTCTGGCCGCAAAAAAATTCTCCGGTCAGGAAGGCGACTGAGTGGGACCTGATGAACCCGGTCGATCTACCGGTCCCGCTGCTGATTCAGGCGACCCAGGTCCTGGCCGAGATGGAGTTCAGTCCCGGCGGACTGATCCGGCGGTTGGAGAACGAGGAGTGGAAGGCGCGGCGCGTGAAGCTCACCAGCGCTGAGGCCGCCGACCCTCTTCTGGCCGCGTTCGACCACTCTCAAACGCCGGAAGCGATCTGGCAGGCCGGGTTGGCCGCACGATTTGAGAAGATGCAGGACTGGATAACGGCAGTTCGCCACCTCGACAAGGCCCTGGCGGCCAGGCCGAATGATGCCTCGTTGCTGCGCCGCCGCGGTCTAGCCCACAGCAAACTCGGGCGGCCCGACGAGGCCGCCGCCGACCTGGTGAAGGCCGTCGCCCTGGACCCGCAGGAAGCGGAGGCCTGGGCCGCCCTCGGCGACATTCTCGCCCGGCGCGAGCAGTGGGGAAAGGCCGAGTTCAACCTGCGCAAGGCTGTCGCATTACAGCCCCACAACGCCCTCTGGGGATATCAGCTAGGCGTGGTCCTTCTGGCCGGCGGCGACGAGGCCGGCTATCGCAAGGAGTGTCTGCGGATGCTGCACCAGTTCGGCACGTCCCAAGTTCTCAGCGAACTCGATGACGTCGCCTTCCTCGCAGTCCTCAGGGCGGGTTCCACGGATCGCCCCGCCGATTTGTCAAGGTAGCTCACCAACTGGTCGTACTCACCCATAGCGGTAATTGGTCTTATTTGGAAACTTACGGGGCGGCGCTCCATCGGGACGGGAAGTTCAAGGACGCCATCGATCACTTGAACAGGGCTGCCGAGTTGAAGAGCGATGGGCCTTCGGTTTGGACCTGTTGTTTCCTGGCCATGGCGTACCAACAGAGCGAGGATGCTGAGAAAGCACGCGGGTGGCTTGCCCGGGCGGAGAGGGCGAACGAGAAAACATCGGCGGTGAATTGGGCGGAGAAGGTGCGGCGCCGGTGTCTGCTTGAGGAAGCCGCCGGTCTTGTCCAATAGCAAGAGTCGAGACTTCCTCCGCCGATGGGCCCGCTGATCCGCCCTCTCATACATGAACCCTCCGGGAATGTCCCATTTGGCAATCCTGCAACGTAATGCAGAGCCAGGCCTTGCGACATCCGAAATGGGACAGTCGAACCAGGTTCATGTATCAAAGAAACGGGCGCAGCGCCCCCGCAAACTCGCCCACGTCTCGGAACCGGGCTTCCTGCCGGCGACTCAAGGCCCGCTGAATAGCGTCGCACAGGCCGGGAGGGAGATCGTTCCGCCGCGCGGCAATCGGAATCGGCTCATCCTGCAGAATCCGTCTAAAGAGGTCCGAAGGCGCCCCCGGCGGATAGATCGGCTGACCCGTTAAGAGCATGTACAGTGTCGCCGACGCGGAGTATTGATCCGCGGCGGGTCGCACGGACCGCAGGTCCAGAATCTGCTCGGGCGGCATGAACAGCGGCGTGCCTCCTGTGACGCCGGTCATGGTCAGACCGCTTATCGATGACGACTCATAAGCCCGCGCCAGTCCAAAATCGGACAATTTCACGACCGAAGTCTGGTCCGGCTTCGACGCCAGGAGGTTGGCCGGTTTGACATCGCGATGGACGAAACCCTGCTGGTGGGCGTGGCCCAGCGCTTCCAGCAGTTGCAAGGCCCACGGCACGGCGCGCCGGACGGGAAGCGGCCCCTCGCGAGTCAGCAGCCTTTGGACATCGCAGCTGGGGACATACTCCATCGCGAACCAGATCAGGTCCCCAGCCGAGCCACTATCGCGATAGCGGACAATCAGCGGATGAGAGAGCCTCCGCAAGATCTCCGTTTCGCGGAGAAACTTTTGCAGGTCTCTCTCGGTGGGCTTGACCGCCGGCAAGATGGTCTTGATGGCGACGGCCTCGCCGCTGGCCCGATGGATCGCCTTGTAAACGACACCCATGCCGCCGCGGCCAAGCTCGCGTTCCGTCTCGTAGCCTGGGATGGCTAACTGGGCGGGTGGCGCAGCCAGTGGCGGCCGGCGACTTTCCGTTACTGTGTGGAGGCCAGAACTGGGCGGATCGACCGTGGGATAGGGCGAGGCGGCCGGCGGCGCGAGCGTCTTTGTGGGACTCTCCTCCGGCTGGTTCCCTTCAATTTCGACGCGAAGCGTGGTCGTACCGATCATGATCTGGTCACGGTTGTGCAGGTCCGTTTCTTGGACCTTGACGCCATTGACTAAAATCCCATTGTGACTGCCGAGGTCGCGGACACGGCACAGAGGGGATTCACTTCGACAAAGAAGTGATGGCGGGAGATGTTCGGGTCTTTCGCCGGCAGGGGAAAATGGACCTGCGGCGAGCGGCCGACGATAAACGTGCGATGCTCGGAAAAGGTGAAAACCTTGCCGGCGTGAGGGCCGCCCTCGACAGTCAGTTTGATTTCCATCGATGAATCCTTGTTGCATTATTCGGTTTGATGTCCCGATGCTTCAGGGCCGCCAGGCCGATTTCTACAGGTGCAGAGGGGAATTTGGTGCGATTCTGGTGCTGATTCATTGCACACTGCTCGCCGGCAGCAAGCAGCAAGTCAGTCAAGACATAAGGTCTTCGTCCCCGAGTGGCGGTTGGGTGGCAAATGGATCGGTCATGGGTCGCCCCGCGCTCGCATTCCTTATTGATCGTGTTGCTAGTGTACCAGCGAATAGAGAAGATTTCCACAGGTGCCCTCGATGAACTTGGAGACGAATGGCAGGCCGCCTTCGGAATCGACCATCGTCACGAAATTCTTGAATTGGTCTAGAGCGACGAAAAATGCCATGCGTCTCATACTCCTCCGTTGGGTGCGATTCATTTTTGTCGATGCGAGGAACGTCGTTGTTGCCAGAAGGCATCCCACAGTCCTTCGTCGCTGGCGTACAGCGCCCGTAGGGCCGCCACCGGTTCGGTGTGACCGACGCACCAGCGCATCCCCGTCCCCTTGAGCCGACCGGACATCACCTTGCAGCCCGCTTCGGTCGGGCCGCTGCCCACATCCCAGCCGCGCGCCCGGTAGGCCGGGTAGTCCAGCCGATGCACGTTCGACCCCAGATACCCGCACAACTGGCGATGTCTCTCCACCATTTTCACCGACGCCCCTGCGGGCAAGACGTGCTCTCGCAATTGGCGTAAAGCCTGGCCGCCACCGCGCCACAAGAGGTCCTTGGCCTGCTGGGCCCATGACGCCGTCGCCGTCGGATCCCGGCTGTGCCAGAGGCCGGCCAAGGCGTGCAATTTTTCGACGACGCGGTACCAGTCCAGCACGATGTGCACCCCCGCGTGGAACGACTGACGCAGCACCTGTCCCAGGCCGTTACCGCCGTCGGTCAACGCCACCAGGGTCTGAGCCCGGCACAGGCCGAACACCGCCGCGGACGCACGCAGTCGCGCGGCCACCTGCTCGAAGTCGAAGCCGGTTCGATAGACCGTGTGCCGTTTATCCGGTGTGTACAACAGCCCGACGTAAAGCATCCGCCATTCCAGGCCGCGACCGCCCGCTGGCCGCGTCGGCACGGCGAAAGCATCCAGTCCCAGGTAGGCCACCGTGCCCTCGAAGTGCTGTCCCTCCCGCTCGGGCAGCCGGAAATCCCAGGCGGTCTCGGCCACCGGGGTGATGACCCAACCACCCTGTTGTCGTTCCGACAAGTCGGCGCCCACCGCCTCGGTGACACGGCGTATCGTCGAAGCGGTCAACCGCACGCCGGCCAGGCGGTGCAGCACATCGGTCCACACCAGGGAGTAATTGCTACTGCCATTCCCAGCATACTCAGGTTCCACGCATTTTGCACCGATTTTTGTGAATCGCACCCGGAATTGCGGCCCGGGCCGGAAAATGATTGCAGTCTCTCTTCGATTGCCGTAGCATATTCTACATCAATGGCAGTTAACAGAGACCCAGGGCTTGGAAATCGCGATGGTTCCGAGGGCACAGGACGGGCGTATGGCGCGAAGCCGTTTTTCATAGGAGCAGCTCTCTTGAACGACATCTCTTTCCCATTCTCCGATACGATTGCCGGCTATGTGACGCGCCCGGTGGCGGTGTCGCAACGCGATGGCGAGAAAAAAGAATTTGGCGTCAAGACGACGGACGGCCGCGAGTTCACCATCTCTTTGAAGTTGAACACTTACGCCTCCTTGGTCCGGAACCTTGACGATCCCTACGTGGACTGCACCGCCGCGCTGCAGGAGATGCTCGTCCCCGGTAGGTACGTGTACATCTACGGAATCTTCTACCCAGAGGTTGGAAGCAACGTTTTCGAGGCTCAGTTCCTTGCCTTTGTCGGTCGCAAACTCGGCGAGTACTGTTTCGAGAAACCGGATTGGTGGATCCGGCAAATCCGCTCACTCGGTGATTTCTACCTGAAGGCACAGTTCGGCTCCGAACCGGTGGACTACGCCAACTACCGGACGCACATTAAGCTAAGCGGGGAGAAGCCGAAGGATAATTACCGCCAGGAAACCGACACAATCTCTCGGTTGGTCTACGGCTTTGCCACGGCTTATTTGCTGACCGGCGAAGATCGCTTCCTGGAAGGCGCCGAGAAGGGAACCGAATATTTGCGTAAGCACATGCGATTCTGCGACCTGGAGGAGAACTTCGTCTTCTGGTATCACGGCATCGATAAGAAAGGCGATACCGAAGAACCGGTGTTTGCCTCGGTGTTCGAGGACGACCAAAATGCCATCCCGTGCTATGAGCAAATCTACGCGCTCGCCGGACCTGTGCAGACCTATCGTGTCACCGGGGATCCACGCATCTTGAACGATGCGGAACTCACCTTGAATCTTTTCGATCAGTACTTCCTGGATCGGCAGCGCGGCGGCTATTACTCGCACCTCGATCCTGTGAGTTTCGATCCGCGGGGCCAATCGCTTACCGTCAACCGGGCCAAGAAAAACTGGAACTCCATCGGCGACCACGCGCCCGCCTACCTGATCAACCTGTACCTGGCGACCGGGTCGGATCGCCACCTCCGCATGCTGGAACACACGTTTGACACTATTGCAGAACGATTCCCGGACTACGACGCCAGCCTCTTTGTCCAGGAAAAGTTCAACGAGGACTGGTCCCCCGACCGCACCCACCTCTGGCAGCAGAACCGGGGCGTGGTTGGCCACAATCTCAAGATCGCCTGGAACCTCATGCGCATGTACGGCGCGAAGCCGAAAGAGAGTTATGAGCAACTCGCACGCAAGATTGGCGAGGTGCTACCGCAGGTCGGCTGTGACCGCCAGCGCGGCGGCTGGTACGATGTCATGGAGCGTCTGAAGCGGTCAGGCGAAGACTTTCACCGCTTCGCCTTCCATGATCGCAAGCCCTGGTGGCAACAGGAACAGGCCATCCTGGCTTACCTCATCCTCGCGGGCGTTCTCGGCGGGGAGGAGTACCTGCGTCAGGCCCGGGAAGCGGCGTCGTTCTATAACGCCTTCTTCCTCGATCATGACGACGGCGCCATCTACTTCAACGTCCTGGCGGGCGGCCTTCCATACCTGATGGGCAACGAGCGTCTCAAGGGCAGCCATTCGATGAGCGGCTACCACTCGTTTGAACTGTGTTACCTGGCCCAGGTCTATATCAACTTGCTGATTTTCGGCCAACCGCTCGACCTGCATTTCAGGCCCATGCCGGGAGCTTTCAAGGACAACCACTTGCGCGTGGCGCCGGACATCCTGCCGCGCGGGCGTGTTCATCTGGCAGCGGTCTGGATCGATGATCGCCCCTACCAGCACTTCGATCCCGAGAACATGATCGTCAAGCTCCCGCCCAGCGACGCACCGTTGCGCGTCAAGGTGCGCATCGAGCCGAAGAGCCAAGCGCCGCGTGAATCCCGTGCCGGTTAGATGGCGAGCAAACGTACTGGGTAGACTTGTTTTGTAGGGACAAGCCGATGAATCTTGAGATCAAAATACAAAGAGGCACTACCGTCGTTAGCTTGCCCATTGAATTGGACGGGAAAACCGTCCCCGATGTCCAGCGGCAGATCCTCGACGCCGCGACGCCGGGCGGCAAGATGATCTTCGACTGTGCGTCCCTGACCTACATGAGCACCGCGGGATTCAAATTCCTCCTCGTCATCCATCGCAGTGTCGTTGGCAGTGGCGGCAAGGTCGTACTCGCAGGGCTTTCGGAGAACATCAAGGACGGTCTCGAGGTCACGGGACTACTTGACCTGTTTCCTTTGCGTGACAATGTTGAAGTAGCGCATGAACTCATAAGCAGCATGTAGCCGCCAGTTGAACAAGGGACAAGCCGCCAGCCACAGGAGTGTCATGGAGCCTCGCGACATCTATCCGACGCACGAGCACGCCGGCTACGGACTCCGTCCGGGGAGGGTGTTGCCTTTCGGCGCCTCACTGGTCCCTGGCGGAGTGAACTTTTCTATTTATTCGAGTCATGCCACGGCTTGTACTTTGGTGCTGTTTCATCTCGACGAGCGGCAGCCCTTCGTCGAGATTCCTTTTCCGGAATATTTCCGTATCGGCAATGTCTTTGCGATGACAGTCTTCGGCCTCGATTACTCGAATATCGAGTATGGCTTCCGGATGAAAGGACCTTTCTCTCCGAACGAAGGGCATCGCTTCGATGCGTCGAAAGTTCTTCTCGATCCTTATGCCAAGTCGATTGCCGGGCGAGATCGGTGGGGCACCATTCCGGACTGGGAGCGTCTCTGCCCCT
>JBBSDR010000093.1:0-10994 GCA_038240465.1 Gemmatales bacterium | reverse complement strand
TTCTATCGCTGCCTGTCCCTCGTAACTCACCCGCTGACGGACTCCCGCGAGGGCGGCCACCGCGTCGAAGAGTCGGCCCACACTTGAGGTAAGCGGCGTATGCAGCCGGCGCTCGATCGCGGTGGTCAAGGTCTTCACTGCCGCGAGGGAGAGCTTCCCTGGGAGGAGCGACAGTCCCTCGCCGGCGTCGAGAAGGTGGGCCGCCGCCATGCGCCACGGTTCGCGGATGGCTTTTTCACCTCCGGGCAGGGCGACGTAGCGGAGGTGCGCCGCGCGGCGGAAATCCTCGCAATCGCCAACCAGGAATTCCCCTCCCCAGATCGCGCCGTCGGTGCCGTAACCAGTGCCATCGAAGATGACGCCGAGGGCTGGCTCGTCGAGTCCGTGTTCGGCCAGACAACTCGCCAGATGCGCGTGATGGTGCTGGACGGCCAGCGTCCGGCACCCATCGCTTCGTTCCTGTGCGAAGCGAGTTGAGGCGTAATCGGGATGTAGATCGTGGACGATCCATTCCGGTTTGAGAGCGAAGAGGTGTTCGTAGTGAGCGACGGCCTCACGGTAAGCGCGGAAGGCTTCGTAGTGGTCGAGGTCGCCGAGGTGATGGCTCAGAAAGGCATGTTTTCCCCGGCCGAGGGCGAACGCCGCCTTCATCTGGCCGCCCAGGGCGAGGGTCACAAAGCTGCATTCCGCCGGCAGCGTCAGAGGCTGGGGAGCGTGGCCGCGCGAGCGACGCAGCGGCAGTTCGGCGCCAGCGACCACGCGCGTTACCGAATCGTCGCAGCGCAGGTGGATGGGGCGATTGTGGGACAGGAACAGGTCGGCAATGTCAGCAAGGCGAAGGCGTGCGTCCTCGTCTTCATAGGCGACAGGCTCGTCGGAGCGATTGCCGCTGGTCATCACGAGGGCCCTGCCCGGGTCGTGCAGGAGCAAATGGTGCAGCGGCGTGTAAGGGAGCATGATGCCGAGGTATGGGTTGCCAGGAGCCACGGCGTCGATGGCGCTGCACTCGGAGCGGCGCTGGAGGAGGACGATCGGCCGGCGCGGCGACAGCAGCAGCGCAGCCTCGGCGGCAGAAACCCTACAGAACTCGCGGCTGGCGTCGAGGTCGGCGACCATCAGGGCGAAGGGCTTTTCGTCGCGGTGCTTGCGCCGCCGCAACTCCGCGACCGCCGCGCGATTGCGGGCGTCGCAGGCCAGGTGGTATCCCCCCAACCCCTTGAGCGCGACGATGGCCCCGTCGCGCAGGGCGACGCCGACGGCGCGCAGCGGATCGGCAGTTCCGGCGTGGTGGCCATCGCGGTCCCACAGTTCCAGACGGGGACCGCAGGTGGGACAGGCAATGGGCTGGGCGTGAAAGCGGCGGTCGTCCGGGTCCTCGTACTCGGCCCGGCAGGCGGGACACATGGCGAATCCCGCCATGCTGGTTCGTTCGCGGTCATAGGGGACCTGGCGAATAATGGTGAGTCTGGGGCCGCAGCGGGTGCAATTGAGGAAGGGGTAGCGATAACGCCGATCCGTCGGGTCAAACAACTCGGCCAGGCAGTTGTCGCAGGTGGCCAGATCGGGCGAGACGAAAACAGGCCCCGCGTTCTCGTCGCTGCGGCGGATGGAGAAATCCGTCTCGGCGCCTGGCGGCTGGGAGGTCCAGTGAATGGCGTCGATGTGACTCAGAGGAGGGGGAGAGGAAGTCAGCTCGGCGAAGAAGCGCTCCAATGAATCCGGCGCGCCCTCGGCCTCAATGAGGACGCTGCCCGACTGGTTCATGACAAAGCCGCGCAAGCCGAACTTGCGGGCGCGCGCGTAAACGAACGGCCGAAAGCCTACCCCCTGTACGATCCCGTGAATGGTTATCGCCAGCCGCGTCATCGCGAACTCCGAAGACTCCGCGGCGCGGCTGGGGACCGACGGCGAAATAACGGGTTGCCGCTTGCGGCTTAGCTGGCGATCCGCCAAGCCGCAAGCGGCAAGAAAGAGGGACGTTGAAATGAGAAAGCCCTTCGGCTTATTTGCCGAAGGGCTTTCCGTGGTCAATAGTCGGGGCGAGAGGATTTGAACCTCCGGCCTTTCGGTCCCGAACCGAACGCTCTAGCCAAGCTGAGCTACGCCCCGAATGCCTGTTCATTATCCTAAACGCGGCGTCAAAATTGTCAACGCCAACCACAAGGACACTCCCTGCGGCGCGAAGGTTCAGTCGCGCCGAAATCGCGAATGGCGCGGATGGCGCTTGCGGTTGAACGCGCCGAGTCCTAAACTGGAGAGATTGCCCGATTTGACGTACTGTCCCTTCAGCAAACGAAACGACAACCAAAGTCCGTACACGAGACCATCCGAGCTTCTCCGACTTTCCTCGGTCGTCTCGATTTTCATTCTTTCTCATTCACTCGAGGACCCGTCATGACTTTCCGTCGAACAGGGCGCCCGGCCGGCTTCACGCTGATCGAGTTGCTGGTGGTGATTGCCATCATCGCCATTCTGATCGGCATGCTGCTGCCCGCCGTCCAGAAGGTCCGAGAGTCGGCCGCTCGGGCCGACAGCCAGAACAACCTCAAACAGTTCGGCATCGCTTTTCAGGACCATCACGACTCCCTCGGTTACTTTCCCTCCGGCGGCTGGGGCTGGATGTATCACGTCACCTATGAGGACGGCCACCCTTGCATTGGAGCGAAACAGGCGGCCGGCTGGGGCTTCCAGATCCTGCCTTACATCGAGCAGAAGCCGCTCTACAATGGCAGCGGCAGTGACCTCGACCGCTCCATCCTGGCCATCAGCACCCCCGTCAAGACCTTTTTCTGCGCCGGCCGCCGTGGCCCAATGGTCCTGCCGCCGACCCCCGACTGGTACTATTATCCCAACAGCGGCCGCAGCTACGGGCATGCGCAGACCGACTACGCCGGCTGCGGAGGCGACGGCAACAACGGTATCGTCGGCTACGTCCAGCCGATCCGCATCCCCCAGGTGACCGACGGGCTGTCGCAGACGCTCATGGTCGGCGAGAAGCGGATGGACACGACCTACATGGGCCAATACCTGTCCGACGACAACGAGGGTTACACGGCCGGCTGGGACCACGACACCATCCGCTTCGTCTGGGCGCCGCCGGCGCAGGACACCCACGACGGACGCGGCTGGGGCGAGCAGAAATTCGGCGGTCCCTGGGCCCGCGGCTTCAATGCCGTCTTCGGTGACGGTTCCGTCCACAACATCCCCTATTCCATCAGCGCCGCTTCCTTCCGCTCGATGGGCGTTCGCGATGACAGTACGGTGATCGGCAACGACGACAACTAAAATCCGAAATCCGAAATCCGAAATCCGAATAAGAGTAGGCTGTCTTCATTTCGGATTTCGGATTTGGAGAATTCTTCCATGTATCGCGTCCTGCGTGCGTCACCCGGTATGGTCTTCGTCCTCGCTCTGCTGCTGCCGGGATGCAGCGGCAAGGAGACGAAACCGGCCCGGTTCAAGGTCACGGGCCGGCTCACTAGCGGTGGCAAGCCTCTACAGACAAAGCCCATGGCAGGTATGATCCAGGTCGTCTTCTATCCTGCGCCGGAGGGGACGCGCCCGGCCGATCCGATCAAGGCCAACATCCAGGGCGTCTACGGCAAAGTCGAGTCCGATGGCGAGTTCGTGGTCCACGACGGCCTGCCCGCCGGCAAGTACATCGTCGCCGTGCGCCAACTCGACGCTGGCCCCCAGGGCCCCGATACCCTCAAGGACAAATTCAACTTCCGCAACAGCAAGATCGTCGAGGAGATCAGCGAGAATCGCGTCCTCGACATCGATTTGGACAAGTACAAGTGAACGACACGAGTCCCCTCCATGGCTCGCAGTGAGAGCGACAACGAGATCGACGTGGCCGAGACGGCCGCGAGAATCATCGCCAACATCGAAAAAGTCATCATCGGCAAGCGCCAGCAACTGACGCTCTGCCTTGTCGCCTATCTCTGCGAAGGCCACATCCTCCTCGAAGACGTTCCCGGCACCGCCAAGACCATGCTCGCCCGGGCGCTCGCGCGCAGCATCGGCTGCACCTTCAAGCGCATCCAGTGTACTCCCGATCTGCTGCCCACCGACGTCACCGGCGTTTCCATCTTCAACCAGAAGACGACGGAGTTCGAGTTCCGCCCCGGCCCTCTCTTCGCCCAGACCGTCCTCGCCGACGAGATCAACCGGACGACGCCCCGCACCCAGAGCGCCCTGCTCGAGGCGATGGGCGAGCGGCGCGTCACCGTCGATGGCCAGACCTACACGCTCAAGCCGCCCTTCCTCGTCATCGCCACGCAAAACCCGGTCGATCACGAGGGGACCTTCCCGCTGCCGGAAGCCCAGCTCGACCGCTTCCTCCTTCGCCTCAGTCTCGGCTATCCGACGCTGGAAGAGGAAGGCAAGATGCTGCTGCGACTGCAAAAGTCGCACCCCATCGACGACCTCGCTTCCGTCGCGAACGCCGCCGAGGTCCTCGCCTGTCAGGAAGCCGTCCGCGACGTCCACATCGACGACAAGGTCCGCCGCTACTTACTCGAGATTGTCCAGGCGACGCGCGAACATAACGAGGTATTGCTGGGCGGCAGTCCGCGGGCATCGATCGCCCTGTTACGCACGGCCCAGGGACTGGCCGCCGTCAACGGGCGCAATTTCGTCCTGCCCGACGACATCAAGAGGATGGTGATGCCGGTGCTGGGGCATCGGCTGATCTTGCGTCCGGAAAGCCGGCTGCGGCGCATCACCGTCGCCTCGGTGCTGCGCGAGGTCCTCGACGAAATCTCGGTGCCGGTCCCCTCGGCTCACAGTGAAGATTGACGCGGTGCTGGCGACAGTCGATGTCGCGTTCGGTTTCTTTCCGGCGTGGAAGGTGTCGTGATTGGATCTTATTCAGGCACTGCGCTATGAATAGCAGGACAGGCGAAAGAGAACTCGAGAGGAAAGTGGGCTTGCGTTCGCGATGCGCATGCCCCTCTCATTTTTCCTACTGCTGAGGAGATTGTTTGGCTCGCTCCTGGAGGAGCTTCTTCAGAATCTGAATTTCTTTGTTCAGATCATCGGCACTGGCCTGGCTTGCCTTCTGAGACTGAGCGGAGCCGCCGGGGCAAGGCATTGAAATGACGGCCATTGCGGGTTGCGCATCTGATACCAGCACGGCGCTTGCGGCAGTTGCAGGAGCGAACTGAGGCACGGCGGCGAACGTCTGAGCCGGCGCTACCTGAGCCACGGATGCAAAGGTCTGGGGCGGTGCTACCTGGGCCACGGAGGCAAAGGTCTGAGGCGCCCGAACGAAAGCCTGGGTCACAGGGGCTTTGCAAGGCATTAGGCTTTTGAAAGGAAATGCCTTGAAATGAAATGATTTCCCCCTCGCATCTCATGTCCATCCTTTTGCCTTGCAGTAGTTGTACTCGTCAATGGCCTTCAGCGGATTTCGTTTGAGCTTCTCTTCTCCGCCAAGCGAATTCACCTGTCCTTTGGTGATTTCCATGAACCGGCAGTAGCCCGGCGCATTCCAGCCTCGTGCCTGCAAAGCAAGCCCGTAGTTACTTGCTATCGTCCGATCCCAGAGAGGAAAGAACTTTGGGGCCAGAAGATGTAGGGATTTCGACGCGCCAACGGGGCCAAGAACTTGTTCAAAGCCTTTGAAGACAATCTTGATCGCTGTTTCGTCAGCGAGAGAGAAGTCTTCGATGGATCGTTGCCAGAAAGTATCCAGCGTCTGCCGATGCTTTGTGAAGATTCTTTCAAGGTCAACGAAGTGCGCCTGGTCGAATGGGTGATAACGATAGTACGCCATGTTCCAGGTCTGGAGCAGGACGGCCAACGATTCGGCGAGGGTCAGCGATCCCGCATCTTGTCTGGCGAGATCAATCAGCGTCGTTGCGGCACGGTAACAGAGGTCGCGCGGTTCTCGTTCGGCATACGCCTTTCGGGCCGCGTTGATGTCCCGGATGGTGATTCGATGAGCGGTCATGGGCTTTGCACATTGTTTACCAAAAACGCCTCGATTATTGAGCGTGAGCCTTGCGGATCACTGACAACCCACTGCACCAGCCCCAGTGATGAGCGTCATCGGCTTGTTCCGGGTTGCCCCGTACTCGGCCAGCGCTGAGGACCGCAATTTGTGGGTGTTCGTGTTGTCGGCAAGGCTCACAAGATCAATTATATGGTGGTCGAGGCGATTTCGCCAGTCGTCGGGACATTTTCGCGAGTTGGCCGCATCCGCAGCCACTTGGCCGGGTGCGCAGGTTTTCACGCGATGGCCCGGATTTGCTTGTCGAAGTCCTCGACTGCCTTTTCGGCGTCCTGGAGCGCTTTCGCCAGCACGTCTTGTGCCTTGCGCCATTCGGCAATCAAGGCCAACTGCTGCTGCTCGGTCAGTACGGGAACCGGAATCTCAAGCAGGTTCTCCGTGTAAAGCCGCTCCTTGACCGCGCCGACACGGTGGATTTCAACGAGGTCCAGGAAAAACCGGCTTCGGATCAGCACCTCCAGGAATTCTGGCAGGAACTGTTTTGTAATCCTCCACACCTGATACTCTGGGCTGGTGATCGCGTCGGGAGGGACATCAGGTACTCGGCCAAGAGAGCCGACATTCGCTCGCGTCGGGTTGTGGAAGAACCAGTCTTTCTTGATGCGCTTGTACGGAGCGTTGAAGTCCTTGCCTTTCTGGTCGTGGCTGAAGAAGACGCCGTTCTGATTGTTGACGCCATAAACAGGCCAGTCCTTTTCCGGCTCGTCCGATGGCCGGACCAGTTCCGTCGCCTCTTCGCAGAAGTCGCCAAGCGGGCGAAAGGTAGGATGCGCGATCCGAAACGCCGTTGCGCGGGCCGTCTTGATGTCCCAGCGCGGCATGTTGGCTGACGAGACAACCAGCACTCGTTGGCTGCCTGACGGCAGGGCGGCAAGCGCGGCACTGAATGCGTCGGGATCGGCGACGAATTCCCGATATAGCTCCAGGCAAGTCTTGACAACATCGCCGGGCTTCCTGGGGTTCGGATACAGTTCGTTATCGTCCTCGTCCCCGGTAGCGGTGATGCCAACCTTCCTGGCGTCGTACAGAAACACGGGGTAGCTGAACCACTCCTTGAGCAGCGTCCTCGCTTCGTTCGTCTGCACGTCCGCCATGCGGGACTGGTATCTCGCGAGTTCTTTCGTGGCGGCCTCGCGGCTCTGTTTGTCCTTTGCTCTCTGGGCCACCTCGATTTCCTGCTCCAGTCGGCTGACTTCAGCGCCGATCTCTTTGGCGTGTTTCTGTTTCACGGTCGCGGCTGCGGCCTTCTTCTTGGCCTCGTAGTCAGCCTTCTCGGCATCGGAGAACTTGCGCATGAACAGCGAGGACGCCTTCACGTCAGCCTTTCCGGATTTGAATGTAAACGGCGGCAGGCTGACCACAGCGAGGATGAAGCCTCGGTCTTCGCAAAACTCACGCACCCGCGCTGACGACGGATTGTTGAACACGCTTTCGGGCAGCACGATCCCCAGTTTGCCGCCAGGCTCCAGCAGGTCGAGACACCGCTCCAGAAAGAGGATTTCGGATCTGGTCTTGCTCTCAGAGCCTCAGAATAAATCGGGGGGTCGCTTGGTGAACTCCCCGGATTTTCGCGGGCGTTCGGGGATTATTTCTGAGGCTCTCAGCGCTCCTGGGTAACTGGAACAAGGATGCGATAGGCTTTCCTTGAGCAGCCGTCACGCGGGCCTGCGCCTGCTTGTAGCCGCTCCCGTATCGCCGGGCATTCCGGTCGTACTCTTCGTCGCCAACCTTCACCTGATCCTCGGTGATGACATTGCTGGGTGATACGATGGAGCCAAACGGCGGATTGGTCATAACGATCTTGAACCGCTCCTCGAAAATGCCGTTGATATTGATGAAGCCGCTGTGGTGGTAAATCCCGCCGTGGCCGTCGCCGTGCATAATCATGTTCATCTTGCTGGTGCGGGCCATGCGTTCGTTGATGTCTGTGCCGAAGATGCAATCGTTGGCCAGCTTCCAGGTCCGAGAACCTTTCTGGAGGGGTCGATGGAGTTGCGCCGCTCCTCGTCCTTCTGCAAAAGAGCCTGGGCTTTCTTGCCGTTGGTGGCCTTCGTCTGATCTAGGCTGCGCGCAAGCATTAGTTTAACGCAGGGACGTGGCGACTCAGTTGATTCAGAAACCTCCGATGATTCGCACAAGCAAGATGGATCGCTTTCTCCTCACGAGCGCTCGCGACTCCCTCGACCTGTCTCAACTTCGCCAGTTTGTTTTCCGCCACCATACCCGTGACGAGACCGATTTTGTCGAGGACGGAATCCACTTCCAGGCCGATTTCTCTCAGTTCGGCAACCGCCGTTTGCAGAGCGTCTCCTTGCAGAAGAGGAACCGAGACAACGACTTTGATCGTCCTTGGATTCGCCATGGTGTGATCCGCCTTTCATCGGAAGCCCGCTTCAACCCGGATGGTTCTCGTGCCGATAGCGAGGGATGCGGGGGTATTCGCCGCCTCCCTCCACCGGCCAGAAACGCCCTTACCAGTGAACGTCGATTCGCGGCGTCGGTCGCGTCGGGCCGCGGCGCTGTAGCCAGATCTCGAACGTCACCGTCACCAAAGCGATCAGGTGCGCCCAGAACGCCAGCAGCCCGAAGAACGTCAGCGGCAGCACACTCATTTCAAACACACCGATCAGTTGTTTCAGGAACATGAAGACGAAAGCGACCAGCAACAAGCCACCGAGGACGATGCCGCGCAGGCCATCGAGAGGCGGCTGTGCCGGGATGATCTTCAAGTGCATCAGGATCGAGGCCACGGCCACGAGGAACGCGAACACCAGTAACAAGTCGTAGATCATGTAAATCGCATCGCTGGCCTCGAAGCCCAAACCCCAGGCGTTTCCTCGGTACTTCTGCCCCGGCAGCGAAGGTCCTCCCAGTTTGGTCGAAGCAGCCGTCACCTCGCCGTACGGGAAGAACGACATCAGAAACATCACCGTCACCGCCCCGAACGTGATCCACGGAATCACGCGTGGACTGATGAAGTAACTCCTCAGCTTCTCGTAGTCGCCGACGACCGGCGGCGGAGCAGGAGGAGCAGGAGCGCGTGACTTCGTCGGCTCGGACACCGGCGGCAGAGCGGGCGCATCGGAGGGCTTGAACTGCATCGGAGCGGGAGGCGCTGGCGGCGGAGGAGCGGCCGGTGCGGAGAACGGCGGCGGCGCCGGCGGCATCGCGGGAGCGTCGGCCAGGCCGGGGACCGTGAAGATGTTGTTGCACAGCGGACAGCGCATCTGCTGCCCGGCATACTGGTCCGGGACCTGAAGCATCTTCTGACAACTGGGACACAGGAGGTTCATCGGCTTGTCACCCTTCCACGACAGACGCTGATTGATGGGAACGCGCGGCGGAATCGCTCCCCTCCACTATCAGCGACATTCACGCCGCAAACAACGAAAAAGTTGCCTCAAGGACCGTGCGAACGAATGGCCGCGGGAAGATAATCCAGCAAATCGCTCGAGATGAGGCCGACCTCGCCCACGTCCGCCGCCGCGAGGTCCCCCGCCTTGCCGTGCAGATAGACACCCAGTTGCGCCGCGGCGAACGCCTCCAGCCCTTGCCCCAGCAAAGCACCGATCAGCCCGGCCAGCACGTCGCCCGTGCCGCCCGTCGCCATGCCGGGATTGCCCGTGGTATTGACATACGCCTGTCGCCCATCGGTGACGATGGTCCCCGGTCCCTTGAGAACGAGGACAATCCCCTGCTCGGCGGCGAAACGCCTGGCCAGCCCCTCGCGATCGGCCTGGACAGCGGCAGTATCGCATCCCAGCAATCGGCCGAACTCGCCGGGATGAGGCGTCAGAATCGCCGGGGCGCGCAGCTGGCGCAACAGCGCGGTCGAGCCAATCAGAGCGTTGAGAGCGTCGGCGTCGAGGACAAGCGGAATCGTCGATCGTTCGACGGCGGCGTGAACGATGCCCAAAGGGCCGGCCCCGCGACCGAGTCCCGGTCCGATGACGGCGACCGTACTGCTTTCGAGGAGTTTGCGGACGTCAGCCAGACCTTCGAGGCCAACGCAGCCCTGCTCGTCTTCGGGCAGGGCAGCTGTCATGTAACAGGGATTGGCGGCGGCGACGATGGGCAGAATGCCGGCCGGCGTCGCGAGGCGGACGAGGCCAGCGCCGCCGCGAAGAGCGGCCGAGGCGCAGAGGACCGCGGCGCCGGATAGTCCGCGGCTGCCGGCGACGACGAGCAAACGGCCGAAATCGCCCTTGTGGGCGTCGCGGGGCCGGGGCGGCAGCTGCGGCAGAGTCATGGAGTGGACCCCTGATGCCAGATCGACGCACGGGCCGGTTCGCTTGACCGACTCGCGAAGCGGCTGTAGCCTGAAATCAGACAGGCTATTCTCCCGCCTCTGGGGGGGAAAGGCAAGAGGAGCCGAGGCGCGACATGCGCGGCCAAGCCCCATCGACGATCCGACCCAGCCCCAGCCCGGAACTGCGTCTGTCCCGCGCGAGCGTCGGCCGCTTCAGCCTCTACTTGCGCCATCTGGAGGGCCTGTTGCGCGAGGGGACCCTCAAGGTGTCGAGCGGCCTGCTCGGTGAGGCGATGGGCATCACCGATGCGCAGGTAAGAAAGGACCTCGCCTGCCTGGGAAGCCTCGGCCATCCCGGCGTCGGCTACATCACTGAGGAACTGATCGGGGCGATACGACATCTGCTGGGCGTCGATCGCTCGTGGCTGGCAGCGCTGGTGGGTGTAGGCAACCTCGGCCGGGCGCTGCTCGGCTATCGCGGCTTCGAGCAGCGCGGCTTTCGCCTGGTGGCCCTGTTCGACGCCGATCCGGCCAAGGTCGGACTGGACGTCGGGGGCTTGACGATCCATGCCACGGACTCGATTCCGCGCCTGCTTCAGGAGACCGGCGCGGAGTTGGGCTTGCTGGCCGTGCCATCGGATGCCGCGCAGCCGATGGCGGACGCCCTCGTCGCGGCGGGCATTCGCGGACTGCTAAACTTCGCGCCGGTGATGTTGCGCGTACCTGCCG
>JBBSDR010000092.1:0-11011 GCA_038240465.1 Gemmatales bacterium | reverse complement strand
TCTACAGCGTAAGCGACCGGAGTTCTACAGCGTAAGCGACCGGAGTTCTACAGCGTAAGCGACCGGAGTTCTACAGCGGAAAACTCCGGTCGCTTACGCTCCCGGCTCGCCAATCCAGCACAAGGCGACCGGCAAGAGGTGAACTACCCGGTGGGACAGGCGTCTCGCCTGTCCGGACAGGCGAGACGCCTGTCCCACCGGGTATGTTTGAACCTGCCGCTCGCCCAGGAGAAGTAGAATGGCCTGAAATGGGAGGGCGTACCATGAGCCAGGAAGAATCACTTCAGGAGTTGGCGGCGCGGATGGGCGTTTTCATAGCCAATCGGCAGGCGTTTCCGCAGGAAGAACTGCTGAAGTATGTCGGCCAGTGGATCGCTTGGAGTCCGGACGGAACGGCCATCGTGGCCCACTCGGCTGAATCCGCGGGCGCCGTTTACCTGCAGCTCGAAGCGAACGGTCACGATGTGGGGCAGTGTTGCGTCAGCTATGTGGACGATCCGGACGAGGTCATCCTGGGGGCTGCGTCGATCTTCGTGGACCGCTCCTCTGTCAATGGAACGCCACCCTCCTCCACAGGCGACGGGACCGTGAAGGACCTGGCCGGCTCGTGAGCGAAGGAGTCCTTCGTTGGCTCTGAGGTTTCCCTATCTCGTGCGTCACTCCTCGCGGCCTGTTATCCCGCTGGGTGGCATCCTGTTTCGGACGTATCCACAATTCGCGGTCGTATTGGCGACGGTTCACAAAACCGCGATCTACGATGGCTTGCTGGACAGAGGCGCCGACGACACGATTTTGCCGGTGGACCTCGCCTCGGTACTCGGCGTCGATCTGACCCAGGCTCCAGAAGGGGAGGCACGCGGATTCGCCGGCACGACGCAGCGTTGTCGTTATGCTTCCGTGCGGCTTCGCATCACGGACACTCACGAATCTTGTGTCTGGGATGCCCTGGTCGCGTTTGTCAGCGTTCCCATGAAGCGTTTGTTGCTCGGACGGACGGGTTTTCTTCAGTTCTACGACGCGAAGTTGCTGGGCTTGGCCGAGGAATTGCAACTGGAGCCGAATACGTCTTTCCCAGGCCAGCACGTCGTACATTAATCCCCAGGCAAGTACACCGGGCGGAAAACCTCTCCACACAGGATGCGATCATGAACCTGTCCCGCGTCACTTTAACTGTGCTGGGCTTGTTGATCCTCACGGATCAACAAGCCGGATATTTACTCGCGGACAAGGACGAGCCGAAGAAAGCCAAGACGAACTACACCATCGGCAAGGAGACAACCTTCATCACCGCCCCGCTCGACAAGGACGGCTACATCGACTATGCAGCCGCACTGAACAAGGTACTGGGCAAGGGGATCACGCCCAGGAGCAACGCAAACGTTCTGCTCTGGAAAGCCCTCGGGCCGCGTCCTGAAGGAGGCAGGACGATGCCGGCTGAGTTCTTCAGCCTGCTTGGCATCGAATCGCCGCCGGAACGCGGCGATTACTTTGTTGGACTGGGTCCGTACGCGAGGAACCACCTCAAACTGAGCGCCGGCGCGGAGATCGACGCGGTTTACGATCGGCAGAGTGAGGCTTCCCAGCGGCCGTGGACGCCGAAGCAGTACCCGTACATCGCGAGTTGGCTCAAACTGAACGAGAAGCCGCTGGCCCTGGTGGTTGAGGCGACACGCCGTCCGGACTACTTCAATCCGCTGACGCCGCGCAAGACCGGCGAAGTATCGCGCGGTTTGCTGAACGTGCCACTGCCGGGAGTGCAACAGGGCCGGGAGTTGGCGCAAGCGCTGGCCGCCCGCGGCTTGCTCCATGCCAGCGAGGGGCGAACCGACGAAGCGTGGCAAGACCTGCTCGCCTGTCATCGTCTCGGCCGGCTCATCGGCCGCGGCGGCCTGCTCATCGAAGGGCTGATCGGAGTTGGGATTGGCGACATCGCCAATTCAGCCAGTGTCGCCTTCCTCGACCGTGTCCCTCTCACATCGAAACAGGCTCGCGCTTGCCTGCGCGATCTGCAGCAGTTGCCACCCCTGCCCCCACCGGCGGACAGGATCGACCTGACAGAACGCTACATGTTCCTTGAAATTGTCGTGATGGTCGAGCGTCACGGGCTTAACTACCTGGATCAACTATCCGGTCAACTGGAAACCCGGAAACCCGATCCACTCGAAAAACAGATCGTGGCGCGAATCGATTGGGGCCCCATTCTCCGCAAGGGCAATCAATCCTGCGACCGGATTGTTGCAATCTTGCGCCTCAAGGACAGGGCCGCCAGAGAAAAGCAGATGACCGCCTTCATTCGAGAATGGGACAATTCGATGAAACCTCGCTCGGATTTGAAGAGTCGAGTCAGGCTGTTCCTCGGAGTGGACAGGCCGGAAATGGCCGTTGGAGATGGGATCGGCAATATGCTGATTGGCATGATGGCAGGATCGTTTGGGAAAGTGCAGCAAGCCGCGGACCGGGCCGAGCAAACTCAGCGCAACTTGCAAGTTGCTTTCGCTCTGGCTGCATTCAATGGCGACAAGGGATCGTATCCGAAGGAGTTGGCCGAACTAGCGCCGAAATACCTCGCGCAAGTGCCGAACGATCTCTTCTCCGGCAAAGCACTGTTCTATCATCCCGAACGCAAGGGCTACTTGCTCTACAGCGTCGGTCTCAACGGCAAGGATGATGGCGGACGATGGAGGGACGACGATCCGCCCGGAGACGACCTGCGTATCCGCATTCCGCTTCCCGAGTTGAAGCGTAAGGAATGACCGGTGTCGGGGCCGCGAGGCGAACGACCCAATCCAGTCCGCCTCCGTTCGCCGGACCTACTTCTTCTCCACAGGTAATTCCGGCGACAGGATGAAGAATTCGCCGCCGGATGGATGCCAGGGATGATTGACGTAGAGCCGATCGTGCCACGTCTCGCCGGCGCGATCGACCACGATCAGCGATCCCTTGTAATACGCCAGCGACGTCACCGGATCCTGCGGCATGCCAAACGGCGTCGCCGGCTGCGATGCTGTTCCGCCGTAGGCCAGCGCCTTCTCCTTGCCGTCCGCGATATCCGCCAGCATCGCGCTCTTGCCCTTGAAATAGAGCAGCTTGCTCTCCAACAGCAACGGCTCATAGTCGAATCGCGATGGCACTTTCCGCGACCAGATCACCTTGCCCGTCGCGCGATCGAGGACGGCCAGCGTGCCGCCGCGACAGCCGAGAACGATGCGATCCTTGCTCACCACCGGACAGCGGCTGAACTCGTCGCCGAGTTCCGTCTTCCACAACTCCCGGCCATCCGTCGCGCTCACGGCCCGCACCGTCCCCTTCTGATCGGCGAGATAGACAATGCCGCCATCAACGGCAGGCGTCGAGTCGCTGTACTTCGCGATCGGCGTTTTCCAGAGCGGTTGCAGTTCGCTCACACTGTAAGCCTGCAAGTAGCCGTCGTCGGTGATCAGGTAGAGTTGCTTGCCGTCGCATGCGAGCGAACCCTGCACCAAGCCCGACAGCGGCACCACCTTCAGAATGCCGCCGCTGGCGAGATCGACCTGGTAGAGGTTCTTCTCGCACGGCATGAACACATCCTCGCCAACCGCGACAGGACAGCCGAAGAGACGTTCGCCCAGCGCCACCGACCACAACACCGCGCCGCCGTCCGGATGCAGACAGTAGAGCTTGCCGTCAATGCCGCCGCGCAGCAGCAACCCGCCGTACAGCGTGCCATGGGGCGCGAAGCCCATGCCGTTTGCCCGCGTGCGATACGTCTCCTTGAGCGGCTCCGTCAGGGGATGGGCGGTGTTCTGACCGTACGCCCGGCCAATGAAGATGCTGTCGCGGGCAACAAGGGGCTGCGTCAGCGGCGCGTGCCAGTAGCGGTCGTCGGCGTTCGTTTGCGGCGTCGCCACCGGCGGACGGAAACTCGCCGGCAGTTTCAGCACACGCTTATCGACGCGCGTGAAATCGCCCATGTAGGTGTTCTGGCCGTCGGGATCGTCGAACCCCGGCACCCCCTCCTTGCCCGAGAGCGGGCCGTAAACCTCGATCTCGGTGATGGTCCGCAACCGGGCGATGGCGTTGACCAGGCGCACCTTGACCAGCGACGTCCTCACCGGCGCGAACTTGATGATGCGCATCACCTGGCCGTTGTGCCGCACCGACGCGACAAGGCGATCGGTCTTGGCCTCGAGGTCCGAGGCGAGAATGTCGAAGTGCGGCGTGACGTTGGCGGGGTCATAGGCGTTGAAGTACAGCACCACCATGTTGACCCAGCGCGGCTCCTTCATCCCCAGCGACAGCATCACGTCCTGGCCGAGGAAGGGCGGCTGATTGTACCAGTGGCTGGTGACGTCGTTGAGCCTGCCGTTCTGCAAATAGGAACTGTCGAGCAGCGGAATGCTGCCCGTCGGCGTGTTCGGCAGCAGCACCCGATTGGGCGCGGAGTCCTTCATCCCGCCGAACGGGTTGTACTTGCTCGTCAGCAGCAGGTTTTCGAGCATGACCGGCTTGACCGCGTGGAATGGCTCGTAAAGCAGATGATTGACACTCGGAAAGCGCACGCGCCTGAGTTGCACCTTGTCGAGCAACACCTCTCCTTCCGTCGCGGAGAAGCCGACCTTGAGCTTGTCGCATTTCGTGCCGTTCTTGATGACGACCCGGGCATAGCGCCAGGTTTCGTCAGCCGGGAATCGCCGGGCCACCGAATCGGAGAACTCGCTCTGGGATAACAACCCCGCGAGTACCTCCGCCTTCGCTCCGGTTGCCGAGCGATACTGGAAATCCAGTACCCAGGTGACGTGCGTGCCGAGGAAGCCAGTGACTTCCTGGCCGATCATCTTGTCGCCAACTTTGAGAATACCGCCATCAGTCCGGGCCGCCGGACCTTTCCACGCGCCATCGCTCAGGCGATTGACGTCCAGCTTGACGAGCTTTTCCAACTCTCCCGGCTCATCGCGGCTGACCGGCCAGAGCCTGTTCGTATGATCGGGAAACGCAGGATCAAAGAGCGGCAACTCGCGGCCGAGGACATCGTTGAACTCGCCCAGCGTCGTCTGCCAGGACTGCTTGCCGTCAAGGCCGTAGACGATCACTTTGCCGCGGAAGGTGCCGAGGATGAGCCGCTGCGAATCACTGGTGAAGGCCAGCACTTTGCCGCGCTCCGGCACGCTGATCTTCGCCGTCTGCTTGCCATCGGCGCTCTGATAGATCGTCAGTTGACCGTATTCGTCGAGCAGGGCGATGCGCTTGCCATCGGGGCTGCGCGCGGCGAAGGACGGCATCGTCTCGAACGGCCCCACACGGCTGACAGCGTGATTGAAGCGGTCGTGATAGATGAGCCAGCGGGCCTGGCGCACCAGACATGCCTCATCGCGCAATACAAAAAGGACGTCGCGCGCCGCTTCTCTTCCAATCAAGCGCAGGTCTGGCCCGAATGCCGAACGTTCTTCCTTGGCATAGACGATCGGTCCTGGCGCATCGGCGGGCCAGAGAAGCCGGGCCGTTATCTCGAAGCCGTTATCGACGTGCTTGAATTCGTGCAGCAGTTTGCCGGTCAGATCGCGGATGACCAGATGCGTATCGAACACCTGGCGATCCTTCTCACCGGACTTGGTGAAGTACCAGCTCGCTTCCAACTGCGCGATGCGGGTGCGGTCGGGACTGAGGACGAAGCCATGCAGGTTGCGCCGCAATACCTCATCGGAGACGTCGCGATCGCGGAACTCCTCACCGCGCCATTCGGCGACGATCTTGTACTGATCGTCCAGTACGCGCATCCGGTCGCCGTTATTGTGGAACAACAGATGCTTCTCGGACAAATAGAGATAGTCGATGTCCGACAGGCTATAGTCGTCGCAGGAATTCGCCGGTCCGGGATCCATGTTCATCCGCGCCTGCCCCAGCGGCTTGCCATCGAGCGACAGGGCGTACAATCTCGCTCCCGCAGACGTGTAAACATAGAGCCTGTCGCTGTGGACACTCAGTCGATTGGCTCCCATCTCGGGCAGGTGCCGGCTAAAGCGATGCTTGCCATTGGGGGTCAGCGAGTACAGGTTTTTGCCGTGTCCCCAGGTGATGACGTAGAGGTTGCCGTCGCGGTCTTGCTGCACATCCATCACCAGTTCGTTCGTCCCCATAAAGGAGATGACCGGCACGGATGCGGAACTCCTATCGCTCTCCTTGTGGCTCGGGGTTCCGAAGACTGCCCTGGCCGGCGCGGCTTTCTCTTGCCACGCGCCACCCAACCGCTCGATCGCCTGACGCATGCCGGCCGGCTCGTTGGCGATGAGACAGAGGGTGTCGTACTGATAGCTCAGTCCCTTCTTCGCCACCTGGAGCGACGGCCTCACCGCCAACCCCGGCTCTCCCAGCGGCGCTTCGCTGAGATAGCCATGCTCCGCGAGTGCATCGAGCAGGAAGGACGAACGCCGGCCCGCGAGCAGGATCACCGCTTCCTCGACGATCATGCCGGGAGCGATCACTTCCTGGCCGCTGTGCCAACTGTGATAGCCATCGCCGAGCGGGTCTTCCGCTTTGGCGTCGCCGACAGGGATGTGATAGACACTGCTTTCGTCCGCGATACGGGTCTTGATGCCAAGTTGGGCCAGCTTCTCCTTCGCTTCCCTCGCCAGGGTGGCGCCGTCGGCGAGTCCACGTCCGGGGACGATGACGGCCTGCTTCGTCTTCTTCAGAAACGCGCTGATCTCTGCCGCACGCGGCACCGCAACGCCCTCGCTCACCGTCTCGACGCTCGCTCCTTCCAGCTTCGCGGGTTGCACCTCCATGACAACAGTCTTCCCACTGAGCGCTTCTCGCACTTCGATCTTGCAAGCTCTCAGTTTCGCGTGGCGGGGCAAGTCCAACTCGAACGACAGATCGCGGCCCAGCACACGGAAAAACGTCCGTTTGTCGTCTCCATCGCTGAGTGTGACTCGGACCGGAAACACCGCGTCGAGTTCCTTGCCTGCTTCGCCGATCAGCACTGCTTTCAGCCGAATCGCGCCGGCATCCTCGCTGACGGCCTGAGACACGCGCAACTTGCCGACACGGTCCGGAAGGAATGCAATTATCGCTCCCTGAATGCGGCGCATGTCCACGTTCAGCTTCCTGCCGCCGCTCGACTCCTCCAGAGGCACTTCTTTGCCCGCGAGCAGATCGTAGGCCACCTTGCCGCGATGGGCAGCGACTTGGAGCGACATAACTACCGGCTTCGCCATCTGCTGCTTGACGGTGTGGCCATAATCGGGGTCCTCGAAGTTGGCCATAATGAGATACTGAGCCTCGCCGCCGTCGCGCCAGCCCGGTCCGACCTTGAACGGCCCCGTCGCGGCCGGCTCGACGTTCCATTCCTTGAGCTTCGGCCGCAGATAATCGACGATCGGCTGCGACTTCTCATAGACCTTGTTCAACTCGTCATCGAGCCAGGTCGGGAAATAACTGTCGCCGAGGAAATAACTATCGAGCTTCCAGTCGGTCAACCTGGTGATGCCCGGCAGGTCGAGAGCGCTGTCGGCCTCGACCACAACGCGCGTTCCCGCGGTAATGGCCTCGCGCAGCCGCTTGATAACCGTCTCTTCCAGTTCCCCCGCAAAGCGCACACCCGGCACGAACAGGACGCTGTAGCCCGTCAGCGGGTCCTTGCAGTGTTCCTCGCGGACGAACAGGGCCGGATAGCCGAGACGCCAGCAGGCGATCCAAATGCCCTCCGTCTGGCACGGCGGCGGCACGGTCTTGTGCGCCGACAACGCCATCTGGTTCTTCGTGCTGACGATGCCCACCTTGCGATAACCCTCGCCAGTCCGATCGACGATCTCGCCGAACGGCTGCAGCACCTCGCGATTGAGGATGGCCGTCGTCTCGCGGGCCTGGGCCGTCAGCGGGTTCGGGCCGTCCTCGAACGTGGTGGCCATGCCCCACTGCGAGATGCCATTGGCACCCTGGGCCAGCAGCGCGAAGGCCATGTGCCGTTGATACTGGCCGTCCCACTGCGTGCGAACCTCGTGCAAAATCGGCATGTTGACATACAGCGTCTTGCCCTGGCCGGTGCGGAGAATGCGGGCCATTTGCGGAATACTGACCCACGACGTCGCGTTGTCGGCGTAATGGATGTGGCCGATGATATCGAGCTTCTCGAACAGGTCCGGCGGATAGCCGTTGTAGAGATCGTCGTTCGCGCCCGGCTGCATCCACGTTCGGTGATAGGTGCCGAACCGCGCCTTGGGAGCGAGTTCTCGGCCGACGCCGACTACGCGGTCGATGTAGTCCTTCCAGCCGAGTTGCTGCCAATCGCTGTAGTCGAGGAACGCCTTCAGCGACTTCGGATCGCGCTGGTCCTTGGGGCGCTGCAGATATCGGCTGAACTCTTCTTCAATCTTCTTGGGTGGTTTGCCAAGTTTCTCTTCCGCAAGGCGCGCCCGCACCTTGTTGAACCATGTGGCATGTTCCTTGACGAAGCCGACGGCCGCGTTCTGATACATCTCGTCGTAGAGGATCAATCCATCCCATGCCGGCGAATAGCGCATGGCCTGCACCTCGCGCGCCATCCAGCGCTCGGAACCTTTGATGTACGGGTCGATGTAGCGCGGCAAAGCGAAGTCGCCGTAGCTGAGCCAGATGTCGGCATACTGCAACTGATGGCGCACACAGGCATCGAGCATCTGGTCGCGCGGAGTCGGCGTGAAGACGCTCTCGGGCGCCGGCAACCGATTGTCGCCGGCCGCCAGCTCCTCGCGCCAGGTGTAAGCGCGCTGATGATGGTTCGTCATGTACGCCATGTGATCGACGCGCGTGTACCCCATCTCGGCGAGCGTTCGCATGGCCCGGCCAAGGTCGATCGGCATACCGCGCAGATGACTCGGCTCCAAATTGTTCATTTCGTTGGTGTACTTCGAAGGCTTGACGATGTGGAACAGGCTCGGCTTCTGTCGTCCCGCGAGATCGAAGCTGTATGGCACCGCCACGTTCCCCGCCGGCAGATCGCGGACCGTGAGCGTATACTTCCCCGGCGCCAGTTGGAGCGTTCGCGCCGCTGGGATGCGCAGCGATCGCGCCAGCCACTTTTCACCGCCATCGCGTACATCCATCGTCTCGACGGCCCCATCGGGATGTGTCAGCGCCACCGTCCGCGTTCCGGCAGCCCGCGTTTCCTGTGAGCGCAACACCAGCGTCAACTCGATATCCTCGCCGGCAACGAAGGCACTGCGGCCCTTGTTGGCGGCAAAGCTGGCGCTGCCCTTCTGCTCCGGACTGACGACGCAACCGCTGATCTCGCCGGTCAGCAGGGACACCCCCCGAGTATCGCCCGACTCGGCGATCTCGACACGGACGACGACGAACTGGAAATCGACGTCCGGCGCGGTGAAGCGCAACTCGCCCGTCTCGCTGCCGTTCTTCCACTCGCTCACCTTGAGCGGTTGCCACAGGCGATGGAGCGGATTTGAGGGCGTGTAGGGCGACCAACTCACGTGTACCTCGGGTTTGGCGAGCGTCGGCGCCAGCGGGCTGTCGAGGAAGCGGAGACCGACACGGGCCTCAGCATTTCGCGGAAAAATGGGCCGATCCCATTCGAGGACCATCAACCGAATCGCCTCGCGGTTGGCCGTGGTGTTGTCGGCGACGAAGAACTTGCTTGGACGCCGCGACAGGTCATTGTCGATCGGCAGCGACACCCCGGTTGGCTTGACAGCCAGCAGGTTCCCCACGACGCCGGCCGGCCCCATGCCAGGAAGTGGCCCCCCGAGCGTGGCGAGGGCGGAGGCGTATGCGGCCATCGGCGGCTCGTTGCGCGGATCGCGCAGCCCAGCGAGGAACTGCACCGGCGCGAGTGTCGCTCCAAACATCATCTTGTCCGACAGCGGCATGGCCCCGACGCCGGCGCTCAGTCCCGTCTTGCCCGGAATTTTGCCGCTCATCGGATAATGCGGCACGACGACAGCCGATCTCTGCGCCTCGACGCCCGGCACGCGCGGCCCCTCTCCCCCGGCCAGCACAATGCCGCCGCCTGGCTTGACGTGGAACGTCTGCCAGCTCGGATAGAGCAGATAGCCCTGGCCCATCTGGTTCGACGGCAGCCAGACGCTCAGCGGCAGGAACTGCTTCTGATGGCTGAGCAGGTTGACGAGCGGTGAAACGGGTTGCCCCTTTGCCGGCGGCTTGCGCGGATCCAGCGTCTTACGCGGATCGGGCAGCTTCTTTCGATCGAGCGTGAAGGCCGGATCGAGAGCGAGAACGCCGACGTCGGACGGGACGAGCCTGAACTCCGCCGGCCCCTGCTTGCTGGCATCGGCACAAAGGACATCGACTCGATACATCCGCAACAGGACGGTGTTGTCCTTGATGCGAATGTCGGGATCATCGGAGGAGAGCGTCGCGTCGGCATTGAGCGTGAAAACGTGATTGCCCGGCTGAATGGTATGCTTGCCGGCCCCCAGTTCCTTGGCGTCGATGTCGAGAGTGGCGCTGCGGTTGATGTACCTGTCCTGGAAGTAGCGCTCGAAGAAGAACTTGCCGTCGATGTGGGCATTGCGGACCCAGAGGACGCAGCGTTCGCCGAGGACGGCTTCGGTGCTGCCGGTATCGGTGAAGCGCATGGTCGTGATAGGCAGGATCTCTTCCAGCTCGCTGACCGGCCTGGCGGTGTCGAAGTCGCTGACGAGTTTGACGACGACGCGCCCGCTTTGCGCCGAAGCGATTCGCGAGACGAACAGGGCGGTAAGGATAGCGAGGAGGAATCGTGCGAGGTTGCGCTTCATGGGTCGTCCTCAGTTCGCCAGGCAGAAGAAGGCAGGAGCAACTCGGGCAGGTCTGGACCGAAGGACATTGTAGCGAACGATCCTTCTTGGTCGGAATAGAGACCCCACGTCTTTCTTGCGTTATTCTGTCGTCTTCCGTCGATGATGCCGAACCCGGATTGGAGGGTAGGCGGCCAGTCATCATCAACTTTTACATCCCTGCGGACTCTGCTCAACGAACTCTTATCCGCGGGAGTCCTGAACAATAGCGTCTTCCGGGATCTCGAGGGACTGTTCCAGTTGAG
>JBBSDR010000091.1:0-11027 GCA_038240465.1 Gemmatales bacterium | reverse complement strand
AGTACACCGTCGCCGTTGAGGTCCGCCACGACCACCGAATTGGGATTCGGCCCTGTGGGAAAGGTTTCCCTGGTCTGGTAGGAGCCATCGCTGTTGCTCAGCAGCACGCTGACGCTGTTGTCGCCCTTGTTGGCGGTGATGATGTCGGGTCGGTGGTCGCCATTAAGGTCCGCCGTCGCCACCGAAAACGGACGCAGGCCGGGGGCGGGAGCGGGTGCGGCCTGCTGCGCCGCGAAGGTCCCGTCCCCCCGGCCGAGCAAGACGCTGACGCTGTTGTCGGCGAGGTTGGCAGTGACGAGATCGGCCAGACCGTCGCCGTTGAGGTCGCCCACCGCGACCACACGGGGGTTGGTTCCTGTGGAGAAGAGCCGTCCGGTCCCGAAGGAACCATCGCCCTTGCCCAGCAACACGCTGACGCTATTGGCGTTGAAGTTGGACGTGATGAGATCGGGCTTGCCGTCGCCGTTGACGTCCGCCAGCGCTACCGAATAGGGTTCAGTTCCGACGGCAAACGTTTGCTGCGGAGCGAAAGACCCGTTGCCCGTGTTCAAAAACACGCTGACGTTGTTGTCAGAGTAATTGGAAACCGCCAGGTCCAGCAGTCCATCGCCATTGACATCGGCGACCGCCACCGAATAGGGATTTTTTCCGGTCGGGAAGGTTTGTTGAAGCTGGAAGGTGCCGTTGCCGATGCCCAGGAACACACTGATGTCGCGGCCGGAGTAGTTGGGCGTGATCAGGTCGGGGATGCCGTCGCCGTTGACGTCCCCCGCCTGCACCTTTCCCGGGCCTTTGTCTGTGAGGAGGGTCGTCAAAGTACTAAAGCTGCCGGTGCCGTTGCCCAGCAGCACGCTGACCGTGGCATCGCGGTAGTTGGAGACGGCCAGGTCGGGTTTCCCATCGCCATTGAAATCCGCCACCGCCACACCGCTCGGGCGAGCGCCGGCGGTAACTTCGGTCTCCGGCTGGAAGGTGCCATCTCCCTTACCCAGCAGCACGCCGACGGTGCCGTTGCCCTTGTTGGCGGTGAGCAGGTCGGCCCGGCCGTCGCCGTTGACGTCCGCGATGGTGACCGAGGCGGGACCGGGGCCGGTGGCGATCGTGCGTTTCGGCTGGAAGGTGCCGTCGCCGTTGCCGAGCAGCACGCTGAGGGTGTTGTCGAGGTAGTTGACGCTGACCACGTCCAAGATGCCGTCGCCGTTGACGTCCCCCAGCGCCACCGACCGCGGATTGGTTCCCGTGGCCAGCGGCGCGAGAGGCGCAACCGCCGATGTGAAGGACGTGGAGAGCCGATAGTTCCCAATTCCTGTCTGCGCCGAGACGGACAGGGAATACGTCCCCGGCGGCAGGTGCTGGACGATGCGACCGCTGTCCGACTGGACCAGGACCTGCCCCAGTGGCCCGGATAGCGTCAACCGGGGAAGCAGCCCGCCGCTCGTGGCAGCGACCTCCGCCGTCAGATTGCCGCTGCCGAGGGCAGCGCTGACTGTGAACGAGTAGGTGTTCACGCCGGTTGGGACGAGAAGCTTGCCGGCGGTTGCCGTGCGCAACCCGGGATCGACGGCAGACAGATCGGTCACACCCGACGGCGTCAAAGCGACGATGGTCAACGGCTCGAAATCCGTGCCGCGATGCACGCCGCTCTTGTCGAACGGGCCGGCGTCGGGCGTCAGCGGGTCCGGGATGATGCGCAGCCCCACCACCGCCGGCCCCGCCGTCAAGCCCGGCGGTAGCGTGACGAGAAAGCCGGCCGGCGACGAGAAGTCCCGTCCCGTCGCGTCGGCCAGCAGGTCCGCACGCTGCAAAGTCGCCAGCACCCTTGCGGAACTGTCGAAGAGGTTGTTGCCGGCCAGCAGCACCTGGACCTGGAACTTGCCCGGATCGGCGCCGCCGCGATTCTCAACGGTGAAAGTCACCGGGACCTTGTCGCCAGCGGCCGCCAGGTCCGCGCCCAACCGGAAGGAACTGCCCGTCAGGTCGAGCATCAGCGGCGCCGCGAGCGTGAGGCGCACGTCCAGGGTGTAGGCCCCCGCGCTGGCGCCGGGGCTGCCGCTATCGACGCTGGGGGCGTAATGGTCGTTGGGGGCGCTGCTGATGCCGACGAAATAAGTACCCGCGGTGGCAGCCTGAAAGCGCAGGTGAGGATCGCCGCCCTCCCGGTCGTCCAGCGCCAGCGGAGTGCCGTTGGCATCGAAAACGCGCAGCAGGCTGTTCAGGCCGCTGCCGGCTTGCTGGGCGCTGACATCCGCGTCGAAAGTGTCGCCCGCGCTGAGAGTGACGCGGTAGAGATCGACCTCGCTCGGGCTGGCCAGCGCGTGCGATACATGGGCGACGTTCCGGGCGTCGAATTGCAGCGGCACAGCCGACGCCAGGGGGGTGGCGCTGTACAGCGTGCGGTCTTCGAGCCACTCGACGGCCAGCCGACTCCTTGTCTGGGGGCGAGGCGAGGGGCGGCGCAGGGCGTTTTTGCACAAGGACCAGATTGCGAATCGCATCAGTTATTGTCTCTGAGTCATTTCCGCTTGCAGCCGCAGGAACTGCGAATTGCGGCGGATGGCTTGCAGGGCCGCGTCCTTGCGGATGTAGGTGGACCAAAAGGAAGCACGCTGGTCGGGGGGGAGCAAATCGAGGGCCTTGCGGATCAGTTCGAGCGTGCGTTGTTCGCTGTCGTCGCCGCACTGGGCATGGATGCGCGCGGCATTGTACAGCAGCCGCGCCGTCTGCGGGCCGTGGCGGACGGCCGCCTCGGCGTCGCGGACCGCCTCACGCTGTTTGCCCTGGCTCGCGAGGACAAGCCCGCGGCCCGTGTAGGCGTCGGCGTTGGTTGCATCGAGGTCGATGGCCAGTTGAAAATCGCGCAGGGCCAGTTTCTGCGCGTCACAAACCAGATGCGCCCAGCCGCGGTAGGCCTGAACCACCGAGGTCGGTTCCAGTTCCAGCGCCCGAGTGTAATCCTCAATGGCGCCGGGATACTTGCCCAGTTCGGCCTTTGCGAGTCCTCGGCCGCGATAGACCGACTCCCGCGGTTTCCCTTTTTCAAGATACAGATCGAACGCCTCGATGACCTCCTGATATCGGCCCAGGTGGAACAGGGCCTCGGCCCGCAAGCGCTGTCCCCGCGAATGGTCCTTGCGCAGGCGTAAGGCCGCATCGAATGACGCCACCGATGCGGCATACTTTCGCTCGCGCAGCAGCAGCCGTCCGAGTTCGACGTAATCGTCGGCCAGGTGTGTGCTGTTCGTGTATTCGCTCTGGATGGCCTGCTCGAAGTCCTTGAGGGCGTGGTCCGGGTCCATGCGTTCCAGATACAGCCGAGCGCGCAGCCGATAGACGGAGGCCAACTTCGGCTCGAGTTGGATGGCCCGATGCAACTGTTCGAGGGCCAGGTCCAGGTCCTTCCGAGCGCGGTAAGCCTGGGCCAGGTTGACGTGAGCCTGGTACTCCTTCGGCTTCAGTTCGATGGCCGTTTTCAGGTCGTCGATGGCCTCGCCGAGCCGGTTTTGCCCGACCCGCAGCACGCCCCGATTGACCAGGAGGGCATAGCGGGCAAAGGCGTCCAGGGGCAATTTCAGCGCCTGCTGGAAGTCCGCCTCCGCGCCGTCGAACGCCTTCAGCTCGGATTGGGCGAAGCCGCGCAGCAGGTAGAGCCAGACGAAGTCCGGACGCTGGGCGAGGCAGGCGCCGAGTTGGGCTTTCGCCTCGCCGGGCCGATGCTGCCGCAACAGGCACAGGGCGTTGAGATACTGCGCCCAGAAATGGGCGGGCTTGCGCCGCAGCACCTCATCGAATTCTTTCATCGCCTTGTCGAATTCGCCGCGGCGATAGTACTCATCCGCCACCAGGAAGTGATCGAGTACATGGACGACGGCCGCCGCGGTCGCCGCCTGTTCCGCCTGGACCGCTTCCTTGCGCTCGCGGAGCAACTCCAGGTAGCGCGCTCGCCGCAGGTGATAGGCCCGGGAGGGCGCCCCGAAGCGCAGGGCCTGTTCGAGCAAGCGCAGGGCTTCGCGAAGGTGCTGCTGCTCTTCGGGCGGCTTCTTTTCCGACGAGGACTGCGCCTCGGTCTCGGCCAGGATCAGCAGCAGTTGATAGCAGTCCCCGAGGACCTCAGCCTTCTGAGATGCATCGAGTCCGGGCAGGTCCGGCGAGCCGAGCCGGACTTGCGGCGCCGCGGCATCCACCGAGACGCTGTAGACGGCCAGCGCCTGCTGGACTGTCTCGCGGGTGGCTTTCAGGTTGGCGTGCAGATCAATGCCGGTGTACAGCGTCCCCAGAAACTGCGCCTCGTCGCGGAGGGCCACGAATTGCTGGAACCGCGCTTGCGAAGCTCGCCGGTCGGCCTCGGCGCGCAACTCCTGCTCGGCCTGTTTCAGCAGGACCCGGGCCGGCTCCTTCAGTTTGTCGAGTCCCGGCTCGGCGCCGATGGTCGCCAGCGCTTTCGTCAGGTGCAGTCGTGCGTTCGTCCAGTCGCGGGCCGCTGCCGACACCCGGGCATTTTGGAGCAACTGGCTCCCCTCTGCCTCCACGCGCACCAGCCGTTCGCCCTCAAGGGCTTCCTGTTCGCGCTCTTGAGCCAGGCGCTCGTCGGCGCGGGCCTGAACCAGTTGCTCCTGCAACGAGACGTTGTGCCAGACGATGAACAGCACCATGCCGGCGATGGCGGCGACGATGATGCCCAGCATCGCCACGATGGCCGGCCGGCGCTTGCCCCATTTCCAGGCTCGCTCCCAGGCGGGCGTCGGCCGAGCAAGGATCGGCTTGTCGTCGAGAAACCGGCGCAGGTCATCCGCCAACTCTGCGGCGCTCGAATAACGCCGGGCCGGTTCCTTCTCCAGACATTTCAGGCAAATCGTCTCCAGGTCGGGAGGCACCCGAGGCTCTAACTGGCGCGGCGGCACCGGCTCTTGCTCGATGACCTGGCGAATGGTATCGATGGGGTTGCCGGCCTTGAAGGGAGGCCGCCCGACGAGCAGATCGTACAGGATCGCGCCCAGGGAGTAGGTGTCGGCCGCCGGGCCAATCTCGTCATTCTTGCCCTCGGCCTGCTCCGGGGCCATGTAACTGGGGGTGCCGAGGATGGCACCCGCCTGAGTTTGCGTCGAGTCGCTGTTCACCTTCTTCGCCAGGCCAAAGTCAGCGATCTTGGGGCAGAAATCGAGGGTTGAAGGGCCGAGTCCGGAAAAGGACGTCTGAGTTCTGAGTTCTGACTTCTGACCTCTGATTTCTGGCTTCTGGATGAGAATATTCCCCGGTTTGAGATCGCGGTGGACGATGCCGCGCTCATGGGCGACGTCCATGGTGCGGGCCAGGATCTCCACCAGTTCGGCCGCCGCCCGAGGCAGCAGCGGACTCTCCTTCACGCGCTGATCGAGACTGCCTCCCTCGATGAACTCGAGCGAGAAATAGGGATGGCCTTTGTGTTCGCCGGTCTCGTAGATCTGCACGATGTTGGGATGCTGCAGCTGCGCGACCGCTTCCGCCTCCAGGCGAAAGCGGACCAGGGCCGCCGTTCCGGCATGCGCTCCCGCCAGGAGCATTTTCAGGGCGACGAAGCGCCGCAACCCAAGGTGCCGGGCCTTGTAGACCACGCCCATGCCGCCGCGGCCCAGTTCTCCCAGGATTTCATAGCCGGGGATTACCACGCTCTCCGCATCGGATGGGCTGAAGGACGGCATGGAGGGCGCCGGCCCCCCCGGTCCAAAGGACAGGGTGCAGTGATCCGCGGGGCCGGCGTCGGTCCGCCCATCGCTGCCGGTCTGATCGGCGCCGGCCGGCGGCTGCGGCTGGCAGAACTGGCTCGGCTCACCTGCGAGGGTACAGTCTGGCTCCGGCTGCGAGCCATCGCGTCGTGGGACGGGTTGGCCATCCGCCTTGCCGGAGAAGCTAGCTGCTTCGCTTCTTTGGCTCTCCTGAATCGTCGCCTCTTCCGCGGGCGGGGCCGCCTTGCCCGCGACCTCCGGGACCAGGTTGAACCCGTTTCCCTGGGATAGTGGCGCGTCACCCAGGGTACACTCGAGGTCGCTTACGGCCTTGAACCCAGCCACAATCGCACGGCAACGCTCACAATGCTGCAAATGCTCTTCAACGGAAGCCGCTTCGGTCCGGGAAGCCTGGCCGAGCAGAAAACGCCGCAGGTGTATCTGCCCGGGGCAAGAGGTTTTCAGACTCATATGGGTTCTCGACAAGGGGGGAGCGGGCGCGAGAATTAAGGAGTATTGTACGACGCGGACAATCGGTGTCTCAAGATATTTCGAGTAATTTGCGCTGCGCGGTGAGGGGTGAGACAACGGCGAACTCGGCCGGCCGAATACCGGGGCCTCCACTCATTACCACCGAACGTCAGCAAGACAGTTGAAACCGGGCAGCCGAGGGGGACTGCGCGAAGATTGCCGGATGTATCGCTTATGCGTCAGGCGCAAGGATTCGCAGGCGTCGCCCGGGAGGATTTCGAGGTTCTTTCGTGGCTGGTTGGCCGATTCTAATTATGCCGGATACGGTGGGGGACGCGAGAAGCGACAGACGCCGGGCCGGCTATTCGGGTCGTGGGAACGGATGCCAGGAGAAGTCCGGCCCGGTGGAGGGCCGCCCTCCCCGACCGGCTTCGACACTGCTGCGGAAGGAGTCGCGATGAAACGGTTCGCGTTGATTTTCGGTGCCGCTCTGGGGTTGCTGGCGGGCAGTGGCGCGGCCCAGGCTAGCTGGGCCAGTCTGAAGTACAGCGGCTACCAGCCGTGGTACAACGTCTTCGCCAAACGCAACAAGTGCCTGACCCCTGAAGAGGAACGCCTGCAGAAGTTCTGGCACGACTACTACAACGCTCTGAAGCACTACTACGGCGATCTCGACAACATTGACTGGGTGGCGTACTACAAGAACCACGGCTACCAGATCAACTGCTCCGGCGGTCCTTACGGCAGCGGCCGGATCAACTACGCTCCGGTCTTCGTCAGCCCGTCGCTGCAGTGGGCCGTTCCCAGCCAGCCTCTCGGCGGGGCCCCTGCTGCCAATCCTTACTGTGGCGGCGGCTTTAACCCGGGCGCTGGCTACCCTGCCCAATGACCGATGACCGATGCCCAATGACCAATGACCGATGACCAGCATCTGCCTGGTCATTGGTCATCGGTCATTGGTCATTGGTCATTGATCGTTTGAGACTGGGCGGCGTTTCCCGCATATCTCTTCTTTTCGCTCTCTCCGCCTCGACAATTTCGAGAAATCAGACTGCTGTTCCGGGCCGCGCCCCTGGATCGTGGGTTAGCCTTGCGAGGATCGAGATTTTTCTTGACTCCCTCGGATGGAATGATCCACGAAAGGAAGCGCGATGCGATCATCTTTCACCCCGGCAGCGCTGCTGGCGCTGGCGCTGGCGGTTTCCCCTTCCACCGCTCAACAGCAATACTGCCCGCCTCGCCCCATCTATGTTCCTCAGGCGCCCAACGCCTGTGGCCCCGGGTTCTACTCTTATAACGAGTATGGGGCGCTGTACGGCCCGAATTACGCTCTCTACCCGCCCTTCCATCCCTTCCAGGGAATGATTCCGCTGCCCCAGTGCAAGGGAAAGCCAGGAGCGAATGGGGGAGGAGGTTCTGTGGGGATGCCCAAATACCCGGGTCCGCAGGGCGGACCTGGGGGGTATCCGGGTTCACCCGGAGGCCCGGGGGCGCCGCCGCAGATGCTTGGATCGCCTGAGTCCCTGCGAACCCTTGCCCTGGTGCAACAGCAACCGGAATGGCAAGCTCTGGCGCGCCTCCAGGGATTGCCGCCCCTCCCTGGGTTGCCAGCCCTGCCCCCAGTTCCGGGGATGCCTCCCTACCAGGGTATTCCCGGAATCGCCCAGCCGCCGCGCTACATCAGTCATCCCTTCGCCCGCAGCCCGCGCGACTTCTTCATGCTCGATTGAGAACGATTGGCGATGGGGTGAACCCCCGGTGGTGATAACTGAGGGTTCACACTCCGCTCGCTTCAATCGCCTTCATTCGAGCGTGCCAGTTCCTTGAGGTAGTCCAGCGCTTCATCCACCGTGCCGACGATCGCTCCCGATACACGTCCCTTGTCATCGACTTCGCGCAGCAGCATCAGGTCCTCGAAGTCCGGCGAGGCCTGCAGTTCGCGCCGCATCCGCGCTCCGAGGGTGCCGTTGCGATACGCCTGGGCGTCCATGTGATGGGCGATCAACCAGGCCGTCCGCTCGGTGATCAGTCCCTCCAGCGCGTCCAGCCCCGCCTCGACGTGATTGCCTCGATCCAGCCCCTTGCCGATGTCGTGCAGCAGGGCCGCCAGCAGAAACTCCTCGTCGTAGGGCCGAGCGTCACGCGCCAACTCGAACACCTGCAGCGAGTGATACAGGACATCGCCCTCAGGATGATACACCGCCGAGCCGCGCACGTTCTCCAGCGGCAAGAGCAGCATGCGGAAGACGGCGTGCGGATCGGGACGCTCCGCGGCCTCGATCAACTCGCCTTCGAGATCCAGATCGGGATACTCCTTCTGAAGAAACTCCTCCAGTTCGCCGATCGACGCCCTTTCGATGGCCTTGCCGGTGATGCTCGAGCGGAAGACGTAATGGGCCTTGTTTTCGGGGTAGACCGTCAACTCGAAGTTGAAGCGGTCGTGAATGTGGATGTGAGTGAAGACGCGGGCCACGTCATGCTTGACGATCTGTTTGCGTTCGACGTCGTACTGCAAACCCTCCTGTTCGAGCAGTTCGGTGATCAGGCCGACGCCGTCGGTGAACAGGTGCAGGTCGATGTCGGAGCCTTTGCGAACGTGGCCGGTCATGACGCTGCCGATGAGCCGCGGCTTGAATGGACGCAGCACCCGCATCAGGCGCAGCGCTTCCAGACGCATCTCGCGCAGATGTTGCGTGCGTTTGTCGCCTTCGTGCAGACGCGCGAAGAGTTGGACCTGATCGCGAATCTCGGCGTTGGAGGGGAGATCTTGCGGTTTGACGCCGCCGGGGCAGAGACGCCGGGCGGCCTTGCGCTTGGCCGTGTAGTATTCCGACTCGACACGGTCGTACATCAAACGGGCGGCTTCCAGGGCAATCGCCTGGCGGAGTCTTGCATCGCTCATCCTTTCAAGCGCCGTTATCAGGCCCATACTTGCGGCGCGGGGCCGGGCGAGGAAGTAGTGATGCTCTCATTATACAACTCTTGCCCCGGGTGGCTCGAAGTTTCCCTTGCGAGCCATCGTTTGGACAACGGAATGACATTTTGCCGCAAGCGGCAAGAAGGACTTTCAGGGTCCCCGAGTTTGATGACACGATTGCAAGGCTTGCGCCGCTGTGCTACAAACAACTGACGGGGCCGGCCCGTAAACAAGCGGCTCACCAGAACAGCACCCGGACGCCGCGTCATGCTCAAAAAAGGCATTCCCGTCTCTCCCGGAGTGGCAGTCGCCCGTGCCTTCTGCATGGATGGCATCCTCGCGAGACGTATGCCCACGCAACTGGACGTCGCCGCGCTTCCCGGCGAAGTGCGCCGTTTCGAGGAAGCCATTGCCTCTGCCGCCGCCGACCTCGATGCCATCGCCGGCCGGGTTGCGCGCCAGGTCGGCGAGGAAGAGGCGGCCATCTTCCGCTCGCATCGCCTGCTCCTGCGCGACGCCGCCCTGGTCGGCAAGGTCAAGTCGATCATCACCAACCGCCGCGTTGATGCCGCCACCGCGCTGCACGACACCCTTGAGGACTACACCGCGCTGTTCTCGCGCATCAATGACGAGTATTTGCAAGAGCGCATGGCGGACATCCGCGACGTCATCGGCCGCGTGTTGTCCCAGTTGACCCTGCGTGAGAAGCCGCAAGTCGTCGAACTTAACGAGCCGGTCATCCTCGTCGCGCCGGAAAGCTTGCCATCGCAGGCGCTGACTTTCCTCAACAACCCCAAGGCGCCCGCGAGCCATCCTGGCGACGTCCCGCCGGCTCCGAGCATGCAGGTCGTCGGCGTCATCACCGAAACCGGCGGCGCCACGGGCCACGCCGCCATCCTGGCGCGCTCGCTCGGCATCCCGGCGGTGTCCGGCCTTCGAGGCATTCTGCGCGAAGTCCGCTCCGGCGACCTGATCGCGCTCGATGGCCGGGAGGGCCACGTCTATCTGAATCCCGGCCCCGAGGTGGAGGCGGCCTATCGCAAACTCGAGCGCGAGTATGTCGCCCTGTGCGACCGCCTGGCCGTCAACCGCGATCTGGAGCCGATCACACGCGACGGCGAACGGATCGAGTTGCTCGCCAACGTCAACAGTACCGCCGACGCCGTTCTCGCGGTCAACGCCGGCGCCTCGGGGGTAGGCCTGTATCGCACCGAGTATCTGTTCCTGACGCATCCCGCCGTGCCGGACGAGGAGGAACAGTTGGCCGCCTATCGTCAGGTGATCGAGGCGGCGCCGAACAAGCGAGTGACCATTCGCACCCTCGATCTCGGCGGCGACAAGCAGGTGCCGTACTTCGGCCATCATCGCGAGTCGAACCCGTTCATGGGCTGGCGCTCGATCCGCATGACAACGGCCTATCCGGAGTTCTTTCAGACGCAACTGCGCGCCATCCTGCGCGCGAGCGTGTTTGGCCAGGTGAGCATCCTGTTTCCGATGATTAGCACCCTGGAGGAAGTGCATCGGCTCAAGCGTATGGTTCGTCGTACCGTCCAGGACTTGCAGCGCGACGGCGTGCCACAGGCGGAACACATTCCGCTGGGCATCATGATCGAGGTGCCGGCGGCGGCGGTGTGCATCGACGCCATGCTGGACGAGGCCGATTTCGTGTCGATCGGCTCGAACGATCTGACGCAATACCTGATGGCGGCGGACCGCGACAATCCAAAGGTGGCTCACCTGTGCGAGCCGTATCACCCGGCCCTGATGCGCATCCTGAAGCACATCATCGAGACGTGTGGGGAGCGCAACAAGCCGGTGACGTTATGCGGTGAGATGGCGGGCCGGGCGCGCTGTCTGCTGCCGCTCTTTGGCATGGGGTTGAAGCGGCTGAGCATGAGTCCCGCCTTCGTGCCGCAGATGAAGGAACTGATCGGGCGTCT
>JBBSDR010000090.1:0-11031 GCA_038240465.1 Gemmatales bacterium | reverse complement strand
GGTGAACTACCCGGTGGGACAGGCGTCGCGCCTTTCCGGTCAGGCGAGACGCCAGTCCCACCGGGTATGTTTGAACCTGCCGCTCGCCCAAGGAGAAATGAGCCAGGGACGAGCGCGAAACGGCAAACCGGCTAGCGGTTTCGCGCTCTCGCCCATTCGATCTGGTGTCAGCCCGGCCATGCCGGTATGCTGAAGTTGAGGATCAAGACGCGGGAGGAACGGTCGTCATGCTCGTCGCCGATACGCGAACGGACAGGACGCAGGCAGAAGCGGAGAACCCGGCTGCGCCTGTGCCGGACGCCGAGGAACCATCCGGCGAGTCCCCGCGCCTGTCCGACGAGGAACACACTCCGCCTCCGCCCGAGCCGCCGCTGTCCCTCACCGCCTCGCTCGAGGATCGCGTGCGCCGTCTGGAGGACATCATCGCCACGCTTCACCTCGATCCCCCTGGCCTCTCCCATCCTGTCACGGCTCATCCCGAGGGACTGGCTGGCGACGGCATCGTGACTGCTCCGCATCCCGGCGTCACGCCGATCAAGGAAGGCACCCCTGTTCCTCTGCCTCCTCCAGCACGGCCTCCCATGTACTCGCGCAGCGATCCCTGGCTGCTCTTCGAGATCTACGCCGAGGGGCGGGCAATCCTGCGGATGTACTTCGATCCGCGCTATCGCATGAGCTGGCACTCACGGCTGATGATTCCGCTGCTGATCGTGGGCATCGTCCTGTCGCGGATGATGATCGCGAGCGTGCCGCTGATTGGCTGGCTGCTCGACATTGTTCTGTTCCCGGTCCTTCTGTACGTCCTCATCAAGGTCCTCAGCCGCGAGGCGACGCGCTATCGTTTGACGTCGCCCGATTTGCCGCCGGGAATGCGCCTCTGACGCGAACCTATTTCTCCTCCCATGAGTCTTTCGAGAGACTTCTGGAGGAACGTCTTCATGCAATCTCTTGTCTCGTCCACAGCGGACCCGCCTTCACCATTCGAGGTCCCCTCGCCGGTGCTGTTCAACACCTGGAAGCACCACGCCGGCGCCCTGCGCCAGCGCATCGCCGAGTCCGTGCGTCGTGGCCCCTCGTCTCTGACCGAACTGGCCGGCGAACTGGTCGTGATCGGCTCCAAACTGATGGATCTGTATATCGGCCGCTTCTCGCCCGTGGAAGTGGCGACGCTGGTCGTGAAGCAACTGGACCGCGACGGCCGGCTGGAGCGCGATCCCTTTCGCGCCTGGGTCAAGAGCCAGGGCGGTTATGGCATGGTGGACCTTGAAGACGGCTCGCGCTGGGTGTTGCGTGTCGCCGACGAGGAGGACCGTCACGTTCACCTGCATCCGGGCCGCTGGGCGCCCCAGACCCGCCGCGTTCGCGCCAACGTGCTGAAGACCGCCGTCATGACGCTGGCCCACGTCGGCCTCTACGGCGGCGATCCGCTCGACCGCGCCCTGGTCAATCGAGTGCGCCAGCAGTATCTGTCCCTGTCGCCGATGGGCCGCGAACTCGATGGCGATCAGGGCATTGGTGAGGTTATCGAACTGTTGTCGAAATGATGAATGATGAATAAAAGAGAAGAACCCGTCGCTTGCGCTCCGGGCTGGTCTTCTCTTTTATTCATCATTCATCATTCATCATTCATCATTTGCCTGTGAGTTGCGGCTTCAGCAGCGACGCCCACAATTCGTAGCCCTTCTCGCTCAGGTGCAGGCCGTCGGCAGCGAACAGTTCCGGCTTCGGCTTGCCGGCCGCGTCGAGCATCGGCGGACCCACGTCGAGATAGATCAAGCGCTCGTCCTTCGCGCACTGCTCCGCGATCAGCTTGTTCGCCTGACCCATCTTGTCCCACAACTTCCAGCGGGCGATGCTTGGCTTGATCGAGAGGAAGACAATCTTCGTCTTCGGCAACTCCTTGTGAACCACCCGGACGAACTCGCGAAAGTCAGCCGCGACCTGTTCCGGCGCCCTGCCCGAGGCGATGTCGTTATCGCCGGCGTAGAGGACGACAACGCGCGGCTTGTGTTTCGTGACAATGCGCGGCGCGAAGTGGATGGCATCGGCGAGTTGCGAGCCGCCGAAGCCGCGATTGATCGTGTCCAGCATCGGGAAGGATTTCGGCAGCTTCCAGGCGACAATGCTCGAACTGCCGGTGAACAGGATGGCATTCTGAGGCGGCAGTTTCGTCTGGTCTTGCTTCTCGAATGCCTGGATTGCTTTCTCCCAGCGCATGAAGTCGGGCTGTTTCGGTGGCTCGGCAGGAAAGAAAAGGACAAAGGGAACCAGGAACATCGCTCACTCTCCACTTATCAGGGCGCGATACTCGGCCTCGTTGTGCTGGCCGGTGAGGTACTTGTAGGAGAGCAGGTAGCGGCGCAGTCGCTTGATGTCGCGTTCGACCGTGCCGGGTTTGAGGATGGTGCGATCCAGACGCGCATTGTCGGCAAGGTCCGCCAGCTTGACCTCGCGCGCCAGTTCGAGACGCGCGGCGCGGATGACATAGTCGGCGTAGGATTCGTCCTCTCGATGGGTGACGCCGAGAACCCCGGCGATGATCTCCGCGCTGAAACCTTCGCGGCGCAGGTCGGCCTCGGTCAGGGCTGTGTCTTCGAGCGTGTCGTGCAGCACGGCGACGATCTTCGCGTTGGTGCTTCCGCAGGCCATCATCACGCGGAGCGGATGGAGGATGTAGGGTTGCCCCGACTTGTCGCACTGCCCGGCATGATGGTGGGCCGCCAGTTCGATCGCGCGTTCGAGGGTTGACATGGTACTTTCCGCATCCCACTTATTCTTCGAGGTCATCCGGGAAGAAATGAGCGATGAGTTGTTGGATGGTGCCATCCCAACGACAGCCGCTCCGCTTCATCCTGAGTAATCACTCGCCCTTCGTCCGCTCTTGCTTCAAGTTTTTGAGGATCGGATCCATGTGACCTCCTTTTCAGATATCCAGAGCATCCAGCGCATCCATCAGATTGTCAAGGTCATCCTTCGGACCCTGCGGCTTGTCGGCCTGTCTCTTCGGAATGCCGACGCTCAGGCCCACGGCATCGCGGCCGTCGAGCACCAGTTCGCGATCGCGCTCCTTGGCTGCCATCGAGAGCGCATCGTCGCCGCCGAAGAGCTTCGTCAGGTCGATCTTGAGTCCGCCGATGTTGCCGACCGGCGCGCCGGCGATGGCCGGCGACTTGTAGTCGGGGAACATGATGGCCTGGGCGGGACAGACCCGGCTGCACGCCGGACAACCCTTCTTGCAGTTGTCCTGGTTCTCGACGACGAGACGGTCCAGGCTATCGACGCCGTAGACGCCGAACAGGCAGAAATCGAGGCATTCCATGCAGTTCGTACAGCGGCTGTAGTCGATCACCGGATACCAGCGCCGGGCCGGCTGGGCCAGCAACTGCTCGGGAGCAAAGGCCGGCGCCGGAGCGCTGACGTTGAGTTGCAAGAGGGCGGGCGGCTTGGCCGTCTCACGCCGCGCCTGGCACTCCAAGGCGATGCGCTTCACCTCGCCGATGTAGGATGTATGCGAGGGGAAGTCGCGCAGGTCGAGACAGTAAATCCAGCGCTCCGGCACCGCGACGGAACCGATGCCGTTGGCCGGCTCCGGCTCTGGGGCTTCCTCGCTTTCCTCGTCCTCGTCGGCGGGCGGCTTCAGTTGCGATTCGCCGTGCTGGCCGCGGATGCCGTCGCGGTCAAGCAGCCAAAAAGCGGCTCGCGGAAAGAGCCAACTCAGGACGACCATGTCGCCGCTGACCCCTTCGAGGAACAGCCTGCCCGTGTGGTCCGGCCCGAGGTCATAGAGGTAGGGAATGACCGAGACGTCGAGGCCCGGCTCCATAATCAGGGCAGCGACGATGGATTCTTCCAGGGCGCGCTTGCGCGGGTCCTTGCCCTGGGCCTGAGACAGCACAACCGTCAGACGATGTCGGCTCATTGTGAATCTCAATCCTCATCGGTATTGATCTTGCCCTTGATGTGCCGCTGGGTCTTCTCCCAGTTGGCGTCGAGATACTCATAGTACCCATCGACACTCATGAGCGACGACGGATCGCCCTCGATCTCGAACAGCCACGCCGTGTAGCCGCTGACGTTGATGCCCGAGGGATCCTCGAGCAGTTCGTCGTTGAAGGCGACGATGGTGCCAGGGAGAGGAGCGAAGAGATCGGAGAGGGCCTTCGACGTCTCGATGTGGCCAATGAGTTGTACCTCGGTGATCTCGTCGCCGGCGTTGAGGTGCCATTCGAGAAAGTAGACGTCCTGCATCAGGCGAATGGCGTAGGCGGTGAAACCAAAGCGCAGCCGACCAGCGACGTTCCGCGCCCACATATGATTGCGCGCATAGAGCAAGTCGCCCGGCAGGGACGCCGCGTACTTGCCCATCATGAACGTCCGATCGACCGCCATTCTGCACTCTCAATGGAGAAGACAAGAATTTAACCACGGAATACACGAAAGAAACGAAAAAAGAGCAAGAGAATAAGAGAGCCTCGTTGTTTTCCCTTGATCCTGCCTTACTCTTTCTTCACTTTCTTCACTTTCTTCTCTTTTTTTCGTTTCTTTCGTGTATTCCGTGGTTAAATTCTTCTCTTCTCGGTCTTTTATGTATACCGCGCGTGCTGAAACTCCGGCTCGAAAAACGTCGGCAACAGCCGGTCCACCTGCAAGTAACCCTCGCGCGTCAGCGACACTCCTGGTTCCGTTATGGTCAGGAACCCCGCCTCGGCCAGTGAATGGAACCCATCGCCGAAGTCGTCGAGGATGTTGACGCCGAACTTGCCCTGGAAGTAGGACGCATCGAGCGCTCCCGTCTTCAGTTGCAGGATCATCTCGCGGATGAGCAACTGGCGCGGCGTAACCGGCAGCGCGCGCTGGAGCGGCAACTCGTTGCGGTCGAGACAGGCAATGTACTGTTCCCAGGTATCGACGTTTTGCAGATGCACGCTGGCGACGTGGCCGAACGAGGCGACGCCGGTGCCGAACATGTCCGCCCCATGCCAGAGACTGTCGCGATAGACGAACTTCACCGTCCGGTCCTTGACGAGCGTGTAGCCGCTCGACTGCTGATAGCCGGCCTCGATCATCGTGTCGAAAGCGTAGCTGACCCAGTCGCGCTTTGTTGGCCAGTCGGCCACGTCAAAGGGTTGCGGCGAATCCTGGCCGATGACTTTCAACTCCTTCGAGAAGACGGTGTTGAAGGGCAGTTCCATCTGGTAGATGGTCACGCTCTCCGGCGCCAGTTCGAGCGTCTTCTGGACGCACGACTTCCAGTTGTCCCAGGTTTCGCCGATCATGCCGGCGATGAGGTCAATGTTGATCTGGTCGAAGCCGAGTTTGCGCGCCCAGTCGTACGCGCGATAGATCTCCTCGACCCGATGCGCCCGTCCGTTGTATTCGAGGATGTGATAGTCAAAGTTCTCGATGCCGAGGCTGAGGCGGGTCACCCCCATGTCGCGCAACGCTTCGAGCTTGTGTTCCTGGAGCGTACCCGGTTCGCACTCGAAGGTCACTTCCTCGGAGCCTTCCCAGGGCAGGACTGCCTTCAAACGCGACATCAGCGAGGTCAACTGCGATGCGCTCAGATACGACGGCGTACCGCCACCAAAGTAGACGTACTTCAGCGGGCGCTGGCCGACGACGGGCTGCCGAGCATAGAGAGCGACTTCCTTGACGAGAGCGTCGAGGTAATCCTCGACATCGTGAGCGTTCTTGTCGGTATAGACGCGAAAATAGCAGAACTTGCAGCGTTTGCGGCAGAAGGGAATGTGCAGATAGAGTCCCAGCGGCGTCTCGGATCGCGGCTGGGCTTGCAGGGCGGCATGGGCCGCGCCGAGGTGGGCCGGCTTCCAGGCGGAGAACGGCGGATAGTTGGCGACGAAGTAGTTGCCGAGTCCTGTTTTCTCTTGCGTGGCCTCGCTCATCGACAGTACCTTCTGAGTGAGAGTGGAAACGCGGCGACAAGCGGATCAGGCAGGGTTCACTTATACATCTTACCCTTCTTCCGAAGCGATTTCCAGGCCCCGCAGTTCCCGATAAGGACCGACGGCGAAACAACTTCCTGCCGCTTGCGGCTTAGCGGACAGTCCGCTAAGCCGCAAGCGGCAAGAAAGAGGGAAGTTATTCCGCCGTCGGTCCTAAGCCTCGCGACGTCCGCGCGCTCAGCGTTGCTTCTTGAGATGTTTGCTGAAGAAATCTTCGATGAGCGTCCGGTTCTTCTCGCTTGAGAACCCGGCACCACCGTGGCCCGCGCCCTCAATCGCCACATAGGTCACATCGACGCCCGCCTTCTTCAACGCTTCGTTGAGCAGTTCGCTCTGGCCGATCGGCACGGTCGTATCCTTGGTGCCGTGCACGATCAGGAAGGGAGGTGCGTCTTTCGTGATGTGCGTGATGGGATTGACGAGCCCGACCATCTCCTTGTGTTCCGACAGCGGGCCGCCGATGAGTTGCGTCAGAGGCGAATTGCCGCCCCGGCCGCCCAATTTCTGGAAGTCCGTCGGGCCGAAGAAGTCGCACACGGCCTGCACCTTGCTCGACTGATCGAGGTTGCCGAGTTTGCCCTCCAGCTCCTTGACGCTTCCCGCCGTTCCCATCAGGGCGACGAGATGTCCGCCCGCGGACGCGCCCCAGACGCCGAAATACTCCGTATCGAAGTTGTACTTCTTCGCGTTGGCCCGCAGCCAGCGCACCGCCGCCTTGCAGTCCTCGATCTGGGCCGGGAACACCGCATGCTGACTCAGACGATAGTTGATGCTCGCGACGGCGAAGCCCTTCGCGGTCAATGGCAACGCGGGCGTGCGATCCTTGCTGCCGGCGCGCCAGGCGCCGCCATGCACCCAGATGACCAGGGGCAGCGGCTTGTCGGACTTCGGCAGGTACAGGTCGAGCTTCTGGCGTTCGTGACCATTCTCGACGTAGGCCAGGTCGCGGTGAGCGGTCACGCCTTCGGGGACAGCGGGCGGCTTCTGGGCGAGGCTCGTCGAGGTCAGAATCAACAGCAGTCCGAGGGTCCACGGGTGCATGCAACTCATGATTCTTCTCCGGTAGGTATCGATTGCTTTCGTTGTCCCTTGCCGGCCTGCGCCACGGCCGAGGCGAGAGATTGCAGCCAGGCGAGAACGGCCGTGCGATGCTCGGGCGGCAAGGTTTCCTCGACAGTCCGATGCAGTTGGCGCGACGCCACGGTCAGGCGCCGTTGCAACGCCCGGCCGTCGCCGGTGAGATGGACGCAGACAGCCCGGCCATCGCTGGCATGCGGTTGCCGGCGAACCAGGCCGCGCCGCTCCAGTCGCCGGAGCATGGCCGTGATGGTGTTGGCGTCGGAGAAACTGCGGCCGACCAGTTCTTTCTGGGTGATGCCGTCCTCCTCGGCCAGCAGCGTCAGGAGGACGAACTGATCGGCCGTGGCGCCTTCAGCGCGAAACAGCCGCTGGAACTGGCGATGCATGGTCAGGTAGGCAGCTCGCAGCCGCATGGCCGGGGAATCGCGAAACGCCACTCTCTGCTCCTGGGACTCGTGATGCTACTTCAACGTACTATCTTGGGAAAACCCCGACAGGGCGTCCAGGTTCCGCTCTTGTGACAGTTTCGCGCGAGGGCTACGATTCACGACATGACCACCCCTTCGCTTCCTCTGGATCACGAACTCCGCATGGACCGGGTCCGTCTGGCGCTGGACGGTCTGTCGGTCGGCGATGCGTTCGGCCAGTGTTTCTTCACGCCCCACGCTCGATTCCTCATCCAGCAGCGCGCTGTCCCGAAAGAGCCGTGGGATTACACCGATGATACGGAAATGGCCCTGGGCATCACGGAAGTGTTGCAGCGCCACGGACGGATCGATCGGGATGACCTGGCGACAACCTTCTCTCGGCGTTTCGTCGCCGACCCGCTCAAGGGCTATGGCGGCATGGCGATTCGCATCCTGGGCGGTATCGCGCGAGGGGAGCCGTGGCGGGCAATCAGTCAGGCGGCTTTCGAGGGGCAAGGGTCGGCAGGCAACGGCGGAGCGATGCGCGTTGCTCCTGTAGGCGCGTATTTCGCCGATGACCTGTCCCGGGCGGCGACGGAGGCGCGTTTGTCGGCCGAGGTGACGCACGCACATGCCGAGGGACAGGCAGGTGGCATCGCCATCGGCGTCGCGGCCGCCTGGGCGGTGCAGCGCCGCGAACGCGGCGGCCCCTCGTCGCCGATGGACCTCTTCGATGCCGTGCTGCAATTCACGCCGCCGGGTGAGACTCGCCACGAGATCGAACATGCGCGCCTGCTGGAGCTGGACCTGTCCATCGAGACGGCGGTGAGGCTGCTGGGAAATGGCTCGCGCGTCATCGCTCAGGATACGGTCCCGTACTGTATCTGGTGCATCGCCCGGCATCTGGATAACTACGAAGAGGCGATGTGGCAGACGCTATCCGGCCTCGGCGACATGGATACGACATGTGCCATTGTCGGCGGCGTGGTGGCACTGGCGTGCGGTCCGGGCTGCGTACCCGCGAACTGGCTTGCATCCAGGCAGCCACTGGAGTACGAGGCTCGATCAACGCAACGATCCATTGAGGATTTCCTGACATGAAGAGAATTTCCTTGCTGACACTCACCGTGTTCCTGGTGAGCGCGGCCCCGGGCGCTGCCGACGACCCAAAGACGGAGGGCCTTGAGGGGCGAGGCGTTGTCGTTCCCGTCAAGCGCGTCACGATCACCAGCGCCGTCGCCGGGCAAGTGAGCGACGTTCTCGTCCAGACGGGACAGCAGGTCAAGCGCGGCAGCGTTCTTGTTCGCCTCGAATCGGTCTCCCAGGAACTTGACATCAAGAAGGCCGAACTGCAACTGCGGACGGCGCGGGTCCGGCTCGATCAACTCAGGGACGGAACGCGCGAGGACGGTCTCAAGATCGCACGGGCCGAGGTGGCCCTGGCCGAGGCCACGCTCAAACAGGCGGAAGGCACCCTCGAACGGCTGCGAAAGCTGCGCGCCTCCGGAGCGGTCTCGGCGGAGGAAGTCACTCAGGGCGAGGGGGCGGTGCGGACGGCTCAGGCACAGGTCGAGAGACAGCGCGCGGCTTTCCGCGCCGCCGAGAAGAAGGATGAGACCGAGTCCGCGCGCATTGGCGTCGAGGCGGCGCATGTGGAACTGGAGCGAGCGAAGGCGGCCCTGGATTCGCGCACGGTGCGCGCGCCCTTCGATGGCATCATCCTCGACGTTGGCGCCGAGGTCGGCAGTTTCACCAATCCCGCGGCGATCGGCCTGGCCAATGCGTCGAGCCTGTGCGAACTGGCTGACCTGTCGGCGGCGCTCGTCGAGGTGGTGCTGCCCGAGAGCGCGTTCGGTCAGGTGGCGCTCGGGACGAAGTGCGAGGCAATCCTGACGGTCGTTCGCGGCAAGAAACTTCAAGGAGTGGTGACACGCATCAGTCCGGCGATCGATCCCGCCCGCAACACCTTTACTGTTCGCGTCAAGTTGACGACGACGGAACCGCTGCCGATGGGTGCCTCAGCCCAGGTGCGGTTCGCGACGAAGCAGTGAGATCGAACGTCTGTTACCTCACCGCGATCAGTCTTCCTCGCGCGGGGCGATGTCGGGATAGCCGAGTTGTTTCAGATAGTGCCGTTCGCGCTCGCGCATGGCGCATCGCTCCCTGTCCTCATGGTCGTCCTGGCCGCACAGGTGCAGCAAACCATGGATGACATACAGGGCCAGCTCCGCCTGCACGTCATGGCCGCGCTCCGTCGCCTGAGCCAGGGCCACCTCGGCGCCGATGACCAGTTCGCCCGACAGACGCTTCGCCTTGGTCTCGCTCAATGGAAAGCTCAGCACGTCGGTCGGCTCGTCGTGACCGAGATAGCGCTTGTTGAGGGTGTGGATCGTCGCGTTGTCCACGAAAGCGAGACTGATCTCGGCCTCGGCTTCATCCTCGCCTTCGAGGACCGTGCGCGCGACTTCACGCATACGCGGGAAGTCGATCGGGACGGCTTCTTGCTGATTGTGAATGGCGGTACGGCCCATGATCGCATCCCGATTTCGCCGCTTGCGGCTCAGCGGTCCGCCACGCCGCAAGCGGGGAGTAATCTGTTCAATACCCAAGGTCGAGATCGACGGCGCCTTCGAGCGGACGGCCAGCCAGCCATGCCTCGAGGTTGCGAGCGAACCGCTCGGAGGGGGCCGAGTAGCGATTGACCGTCTCGCCGCTGTAGTGCGGGCTGACGATGACGTTCGGCATCGACCACAGCGGATGGCCCGGCGCCAGCGGTTCGACCGCGAAGACGTCCAGTCCCGCCGCCGACACCTGACCGGAGCGCAACGCCTCCAGCAGGGCCGGCTCCTGCGCGATACCGCCGCGCGAGACATTCACATAGAGGGCGCCGCGCTTGAGAGCGGCAAACTCCTCCGCCCCGAGCATGCCCTCGGTATGGCGCGTCAGCGGTGCGGTGACGCAAAGCACATCCACCTCGGCCAGCATGGTTTTCAACTCAGGCAGCGGATAGACGCGATCGACATACGGCGCGGCACGTCCCGTCCGGCGACAGCCGATCACGCGCATGCCATGAGCGCGAGCCAGCCGCGCCACGGCCACGCCGATGTTGCCCAGGCCGACCAGGGCGAGCGTCTTGCGGCGGAGGTCCTGCATCGTCTCGGCGACCGTGCGGTCCCACGCCTCCTTCGGTTGGTTGCGCTGGGCGACGTGGAGGTTGCGCAGCAGCAGGTCCATGAGGGCCAGGGCGTGTTCCGCGATCGTCGGACCATAGAGGCCCGCCAGGTTCGTCACGGCGATACTCTGCTTTTTGGCTGGCCCGCACAGTTCCGGCGGCACACCGGCTGAGATAAGCTGAATCCAGCGCAGTGAGGCCGCCTCGGACAGCCGCTCGGCTGGAGGAGGGCCATAGGTGATCGCCGTCGAACCCAGATGCGTGTTGAGGACGTCCGGTTCGCCGCCCTCGATCAACTCGCAGTTCGGGAAGCGTGCTTGCAGTCGTTCGAGCATGCCATCGGGCAGCCAGGCCAGGATCAGGATTCGAGTCCGCATCACGATCGTTCCTTCTTGGTTAGCCGCGACGC
>JBBSDR010000089.1:0-11050 GCA_038240465.1 Gemmatales bacterium | reverse complement strand
GGCTAAACCCAATACCGTTCAATTAAGGACGATGTTCACTGGAATGTACACCGAAAAAACGCCTCAAAAGTACTGAACATCGTAGTGAACTGCGTCCTTAATTGAACGGTATTGCGGCTAAACCTGGACGAGCGCCGCTCCAAGCGAAAGGCCCCGGTGCAACGCTTCATCCGAATTGATATACGCCCATTCGCCGAACCGCCCAACGGTGCAGATCCGTCGTTCCTCGAGCCAGCATTTGACGCGAGACACGATGGCATTGCGGTCGTGGGTCGGGATCGGATAGCCGTTGGGAACATGGACGGTCTTTGTGCGCAGGACTTCGGCGGCTGATGCCAGCAGCCCCATCTCCAGCAACCCCCGGACTACCTGCTGTTCCAGATGCGCGTCATCGGGCAAGCTCTTTTCCGCCGACTGCGAGACCTCGACCAGGATGCCGTGGTGAGGCAGCGCCCGGAGAAAGTCGGAAGAGTTGTGGTTGACGACCACCTTGTGTCCGGGCATTCGCTCGTCGGCGCAGTAAACCCGCTGGATCGGCGTGTCCACCGGATGGCCGACGACGACCAGGACAAGGGCCAACGACAGGACCCGCAGCCGCGACACATCCGCGCGGAGTCCCGCGGGGACATCGGGCAGCATCGACAGCAATCTGTCGATCGGCATCGTCGAGACGAATCGATCCCAGCGAAGGATTTCCCCGTCCGCGAGCACGGCTTCCCGACGGCCGGGGAACAGGCGCTCGACAGTCTTGCCCAGGCGAAGGTCCGGCAGGCGCTTCGCAAGGGCCTTCATGATCTCGCCGAAGCCGCCCCGGGCTGGATAAGCGACGGAGGTATCTGCCTGAAGAGGACTGCGCTTGCCGCCGCGCTCGGCGAATCGTTCCTGTGCGCCCTCGGGAGCGGCAACACGTTCGCCGACCCAGTCCGCCGCCAGACGCTTCAGATCAGTCCCCCAGAGTTTGCGATTGTAGGGCAACAGAAAATGCCGGGCGATGCCCGCGCCGAACCGTCCCGTCAGGTGTTCCTCGAAGTTTCCGGGCCGGCTGTCCTGGTCCACGGAGGACAGACCCTCGAGACATTCACGCACGACTCTCTCGTCTCCGAGCTGGCGAAAGTGGGCCTGAAACGGGTAGGGGATCATGGTGCCGCTGCAGTAGCAACGCGCGTCCCGCCGCTGTTCGACCATTTCCAGCTCGCTGAAGACCAGTTCGCGCACCTGCGGATGAGGCGTGTGGAAAGAATGACCGCCCAGGTCGAATACCGCGCCGTCCAGTTCGATGGTGCGGCACAGCCCTCCCGGGTCCCGACAGCCGTCCAGCACCACCCCGCGCGAGCCGAGGCCGATGCCGGCGCCGATTCCGGCAGGGCCAGCGCCGAGGACAACGATCGGCTCCTGTCTTGACATCGTTCCGGTCTTCATCCGGGCAAGTTGTAGTTGTAAACGAGTGTTCGATCGAGTGTCCCTCCGCCCGGGAAATCGACGCGCGCACGGCCGAGATTGACCGTGATTTGCCGTTGTCTGTCTTCCGGTTGCAGGCTTCTCACCGTTCCTGAAATGGTGCGGTAGAGCGACTGCCGGTCCTCCAGCGGCAGGGGCCGACCCACCAGGCGGAGCAAATCAAATTTGGCGACCCGGTATAGCCTGTTGATGGTCCAGGAGATGCCTCGCTCCTTGATCTCGTGAAACTGCGTCCGTGCCTTCTCGTCGTGCGAAACGTGGCTCAGCAACGCCGAGGAGAACGGGTCCGTCCTGATCCCGATGCTCTGCAGAGCGGCGTAAAGGTCCAGGTCTTCATCCCCCCAGCCCTCGTAGACCTCGTCGTAGCCGCCGACCCGCTCGAAGTCTCCGCGGGCGCAGATAAACGTCCCACAGAGCGCGTCGTCAACGAGCGGCTGCGCGACGTAGAACGCCCCGGGCCTGAGCAAAGGCACAATCTGCTCGGCGAAAGTCGGAGCCAGGACGATATCGGCATCGCGAAAGCAGATCCAATCGGCATCAACGGCCCTGCTTCCCGCGTTGCGCGCGATGGATTGGCTGTAGGTGGTCTTGCCTTCGACCCGGACGACGCGCACTTGCGGATGATTGGCCTCGACCCAGTCGCCGCAGCGTTCGGGGCAGGAGTAATCGACGACGACACAGGAGCAGCCAGACTGAGCTACAGCCGAGGCCAGCGTCTGCCGCAAGTGGGACAATCGGCCCATGCAGGTAATCACAAAGCACAGGCTGGGATGAGTGTTCGATTCGACGGCGCTGGCATCTGAGGACATGACCACAAGCCTCCAATCAAGCGGGCAAGGTGCAGGTGTAAACGAGTGCTCGATCAATTGTACCGCCACCCGCCCAGGGAACGCGAAGAGGGCCAAGATTGATCGTGAGCGCACGTTGTCTATCTTCAGGCTTCATGGATCGGATCGCTCCGGAAACCGTCCCGTAGAGCGATTTCCGCTCCTGTAGTGGGAGGGCCTTTCCTGTCAAGCGCAGCAGATCGAATTTGACAAGCCGATAAAGCCTGTTGATGGCCAGGGAGAGGCGCCGCTCCTTGATCTCGTAGAACTGGGTGCGGGCCTCATCGTCGTGAGGCACATGCTGAAGCAACGCGGAAGGGAACCGGTCCACCTTGATCCCCACCGTCTCCAGGGCGGCGTAAAAGTCCAGGTCCGCATCGCCCCAGCCCTGGTAGACCTCGTCGTAGCCGCCGATTCGTTCAAAGTCCCGGCGGGCGCAGATACACGTCCCAGTGAGCGAGGGGTCATCGAGGGAACTCGCGAGGTAGAACGATCCCGGCCGGAGCAACGGCACGACCTGCTCGGCAAAGGACGGAGCCAGTACGACATCGGCATCGCGAAAGCAGATCCACTCCGCTTCGACGGTCTTGCCCCCAGCGTTCCGCGCGATGCACTGATTGAACAGGGTCTTGCCTTCGACGCGGACGACGCGCACTTGCGGGTAGTTGGCCTCGACCCACTCGCCGCAGCGTTCGGGGCAGGAGTAATCGACAACGACACAGGAGCAGCCAGGCTGGGCCACGGCCGAGGCCAGGCTCTGCCGCAAGTGTGACAGCCGGCCCATGCAGGGGATGACAAAGCATAGGCTGAGATGCGTTGTCGATCCGGCGGCGTTGGCATCTGAGGACATGAACGCAAGCCTCCCATCGATCCTGGCTTCTCGGAAGCCAGGATCAGTCTCCCTTGTGGAAGGTGTAGTGAAGCGCACGCTCCACCCGGCCCTTTTCAGGCATGACGACGCCAGGGGGAATGGCAACCTTGAGCGAGAAGGTCTTGTGATCCGGCAGCAACTTTCGCACGGACTCGCCGATGTCCTTGTAGAGCGATTGGCGGATTGCCAAGGCGAGCGGCCCTCGCTTGATCCGCATCAGGTCGAACTTGACGATACGATACATCCGGTTGATGCTCCAGACGAGGTTCTTTTCCTTGATCTCGTGGAAGCGAACGCGCGACGCATCATCGTGCTCGAGGTGCCGGAGCAACGAGGAAGAGAAGCCTCCCTGGGTCAGACCGATTTCCTGGAGGGCCTGATACATGTCGAGGTCCGAGTCGCCCCAGCCCTCATAGACCTCGTCGAATCCATCGACGCGCTGAAAGTCCTCACGGCGGCAGACGAAAGTTCCGACAATGCCCGGATCAGACCAGGGACTTGCCACATAAAACGATCCGGGCCGGAACAGAGGGAGAGCCTGTTCGACGAAGGACGGCGCGAAAACGACGTCGGCGTCGAAAATGCAAATCCAGGGAGCATCAACTGCCTTGCTGCCTGCGTTGGCGGCGATGGAACGATTGAAGCGCGATTGACCCTCGATACGCACGACGCGAACCTGTGGGTAGTTCGCCTCCACCCATTCGCCGCAGCGGTCGGGACAGGAGTAATCGACGACGACGCAGGAACTGTCGCGCTGCGCCGCCACGGCCGGCAGGGTCTGCCGCAACTGAGTCAGACGGCCCATGCACGTCGTCAGGAAACAGAGCTGGGTCATCTCGTTCACCCTTTCTCACTCTCATTCGCGCAGGCTCAGCCGCTTCGCCCCGAGGACAGGCCACGAGGCAGCGCTTCCTCCGAATTGATATACGCCCATTCGCCGAACCTCCCAACCGTGAAGATCCGCCTTCGACAGGTGACACGCATACGCCGCCTCCGGTGACGTTTTGCTTTACACTGGGCCGAATTTACGGGAAAATCGTTCCTTGAAAGGCTACATCGTACCCAATGGGTGAACGCACACTATCGGTATGACCTGTTACTCCATAATGGGTTGCTGCAGCTCGTGTCCGCTCCCGTACTGCTACAAGTACGGCTGGTCTTCACGGAAGGACTGCTGCGATGCCTTGTCGGCGGCTTATTCAGGGACAATATGAAATACGATTTCCTGATCGTGGGGGCCGGATTCTTCGGGGCCACTTTCGCGCGCAAAGCAACCGACGCCGGGAAGACCTGTCTCGTCATCGACAAACGGCCGCACATCGCCGGGGCCGCCTACGACAGGAAGTGGGACAACGGCGTCATCGTTGCCGAATACGGTGCGCATATCCTCCACTCACAGAGCGATGAGCTATGGGCCTTCTTGAGCCAGTTTTCTCCCATCGATCCGTTCATCAATAAGCCCAAAGTGCTGTCCAGGAACAAAGTCTACTCGTTCCCGATCAACCTGATGACGCTGCACCAACTGTGGGGCGTTGTCACTCCCGAACAGGCCCGGGAGAAGCTCAACCAGGTCCGCATCCGGTGCGCGCACCCGGACAACTTCGAGGATTGGGTCCTCGATAAAATCGGCCGAGAACTCTACGACCTCTTCATCTACGGCTACACCAGGAAGCAATGGATGAAGGAGCCGAAGGAACTGCCGTCGTCGATCATCCAGCGGCTCCCCATACGCCTCACCTACGACGAGAACTACTTCGTCAGCAAACATCAGGGCATCCCCAGGGAAGGCTACGGGCAAATGGTGCGGAATATGCTCGACGGCATTCCCGTCCAGTTAGGCGTGGACTTCTTCACGATGCGGCACCACTGGCGGGATTACGCCAAACACCTTGTCTACACCGGCCCGGTGGACAAATTCTTCGACTACGAGTTCGGCGAGCTCGACTACAACACCCTGCGGTTCGAGCACAAGGTCTTCCAGGGTGATTTCCAGGGGAACGCCGTGTTCAACCACGTCGATATTGAAGTGCCGTACATCAGGACCATCGAACACAAGCACTTCTACAAGCGGAGTCAATCCAAGCACGACACCCTGATCGTCGGGCGACACGAGCCGACAGTCGTGTCCTACGACTACCCGGTGAACTTCAAGGACCACCCGGAACCCTACTACCCGATTCGGGATGCACGCAATTCCTCTCTCTACGCGAAATACTTTGAACTGAAGAAGGGGTCCAGCGACGTGACTTTCGGCGGCAGGCTGGGGGAGTACAAGTACCTGGACATCGACCAAACCGTGGCTTCAGCAATAAGCATCGCAGAGAAGGTAATTGAGTAGCGGCGTAGGACTCAGATCATCGCCTCACCCTGGCCTTGTTGTTCGCAGAAGTTGCGCCAGACATTGCGCAGAGCGTCGCTCAGGTGCCTGGCGTGCCTGGGACCGTCGCACAGTGGCGAGGCTGCCATGCGCGGGCGCAGGCCGGCGCGAAATGCGGCCAGGCGGTCGAGATCGTTGGCCAGGCCGACAGCCAACTCGACGTAGTGATTGCGGTCGCGGGCGATGGTCTCGGTCAGGCCGGCGTTGGACAGATGGCTCAACGAATGGCGTCCGGCGAAGGTCTGTCCCGGCCAGGTGACAATCGGCACCCCCATCCACAACGCCTCGCACGTCGTCAGCCCGCCCGAGTACGGAAACGTATCCAGCGCCACGTCTACCTCGTTATACAGACCGAGTACCTCCGGAGAATCGGCGACACCCAGGTCGAGACGGTCCGCGCTGATGCCGTGGCCGGCGAACTGCTCCTCCAGTCGCTTCCGCGTCGCCGGGTCCTTGAAGGTGAAGTAACGCAGCATCAGCCGCGAGCGAGGCGTCCGCTTCAGGATGGCCGCCCAGGTCTCGATCGCGCTCGCCGTGAACTTGGTCGGGTTGTTGAAACAGCCGAAGGTGATCGGGCCAGACGCGCCGGACGCAAAGGGCCGGACCGCGGGGGAGTCCGCCGGCGGGTCGTAGCAAACGTAGTCGTCCGGAAGGCGAAGGACTTTTTCGGCGTAATGAGCCTCCTCGCCGGGGGGGACGTGATGCCGGTCGGCAATGAGATAGTCGATGGCGTCCAGGCCGGTCGTACCAACGTAGCCAAGCCAGGTCGCCTGGACGGGGGCCGGCTTGCGCGCAAAGGTCAGCAGCCGGTTGCCGCTCGTGTGACCCGACAGGTCGATGAGGATGTCGATGGCGTCCGAGCGGATCAGTTCCGTGAGGGCGGCGTCGGCAAGCTGGTCCGCGGTCCGCCACCCGGCCGCGAGAGCCTGGAAGCGGTGGGTAAACTCGTCCGCGCCGGGGCGCATGTGATAGCAATGGATGGCCCATTGCGCTCGATCCATGTTGGCCAGGGTCCGGAGCAGCAGGAAGGCGACTGGATGGCGGCGGAAGTCGCCGGAGACCAGGCCCAGGCGCAGGGGACGGTTGGGATCGCGGGAATTGGCGAAGGGCTTCCAATCGCGGCGCAGAGGGTCGGCGTGGAGCCTGGCCCAGTCGCGATGGATGGCGGCGAGATGGGCGGCAGTGACGCCGTCGCGATACTGCTCCAGAGCGGCCGCGGCGGAGCGAGTCTCGGCGGAGTCCGGCTGGAGGCGCAGGACGTGGGCGTACTGCTCGGCGGCCTCGTCGTGTCTGCCCTGGCTCCCCAGCACTGAGGCCAGGTTCTTGTGGGCGGCGGCGTGGGCCGGATTGCGGGCCAGGATGCGGCGAAAGCACTCCTCTGCCTCGCCGAGTTGTCTCCGCCGCGCCAGCGCAACCCCCAGGTTGAGTTCTCCCTCGACGAGGTCCGGCGACAATTCCAGCGCCGTCCGACACCAGCGCACTCCCTCGTCGAGTTGTCCCACCTGCGTCAGGGCTTTCCCCAGATAGGTCGCGGCCAGGGCGAACCCGGGCCGGAACTGTAGCGCCTGCCGGTAAGCTGCGATCGCCTCGTTGAGCCGGCCGCCGGTCTGGTGCAGAGAGCCGCGGTTGAACAGGGCGTCGGGGAACTCCGGCCGCAACTCCAGCGCCCGGTCGAACGCCCGACCGGCCTCGTCCGGCTTCTCCAGGGCGAGAAGTACAACTCCCAGGTTATTGGCCACGTTCGGCTGCGAAGGGTTCAACTCCAGAGAGCGCTGGTAGGCCGCCGCCGCCTCGGCGGACTTGCCCTGCTGTTGCAGTTCCTGACCGCGCAGCGCCTCCGTCTTCCACTGAGCTTGTTCCCCATTCGCCAGGACGGGAGGTGATGGGGGCGGAGCGGGAGCCGGAGCGGGAGCCGGAGCGGGAGACGAAGGCCTCGCCTCGGCCAGGGGCGGTGCGGGCCTCGGCTCCAACTTCTCCATCAGGGCCATGAAGTTCCGGGCGAAACGCGGCCCATCACACAGCGGCGAGGCTGCCACGCGCTCGCGCAGGCCGGCGCGGAGAGCAGACAGGCGGTCCAGGTCGTTCGCCAGGCCGACGGCCAGTTCGACGTAATGATCGCGGTCGCGTGCGATGGTCTCGGTGAGGCCGACGTTGGTTAGGTGGCTGAGCGAATGGCGTCCGGCGAAGGTCTGTCCCGGCCAGGTGACCACCGGCACGCCTATCCACAACGCCTCGCACGTCGTCAGCCCGCCCGAGTACGGAAACGGGTCCAGCGCCACGTCTACCTCGTTGTAGCGCTCCAGGATTTGCTTCTGGCTCGTCCAGCCGTGCAGTTCCAGCCGGGATGGGTCGATGTCCGCCGCGGCCAGGTGGTCGCGGAAGCGCTTCTGTGTATCCGGATCATCCAGGCCGGCATATTGCAGGACCAGGCGCGAGCCGGGGACGCGGCGCAAGATCTCGGCCCAGACGGCCAGCACCTCGCCGTTGAGCTTCGACCCATTGTTGAAGGAGGCGAAGGTGACCGAACCACGCTGCCGGGCCGGCAGCGGGGCCACCGGCGGCGCTCGATCGGGCGGTTCGTAGCAGATGTAGTCGTCCGGCATGCGCAGGACGCCCTCGGGATAGTCCTTCTCCGCGCCGGGCGGGACCTCGAATGGATCGGCCAGGAGGTAGTCCATGGCGGCCAGGCCCGTCGTGCCGACATAACCCATCCAGGTGATCTGAATCGGGGCCGGCTTGCGGGCGAACATCAGGAGCCGGCCTCCCTGCGTGTGGCCGGACAGGTCGAAAAGGATGTCGATCTGGTCGGCCTGGATCTGCTCCGCCAGCGCCTGGTCGGAGACGCCGAGCGTGAGGCGCCACAGCGTCGCGATGGCCTTGAACCGCTGCGTTACCTCGTCCTCCTTGAACCGGCCCGAGTAGCAAATGATGGGAAAGCGCCGGCGGTCGAGGTTCTCCAGCACGCGGATCAGGAAGTAGCCGACCGGATGCCGGGCCAGGTCCTCAGAGACGAACCCCAGCCGAATCGGCTCGCCGGGGGCTTGCCGTTTCACGCTGAACCGCGGCCAGTTCGACCGGAACCGGGCGGCATGGCGGAAGTCCCACTCGCGGTGCGACTCGGCGAGGGAGGCGGCGGTCACGCCTGGCAAATACTGCTCGCAGTACAGAGCGTTGCTGTGGGCGACGGCAAAGTCGGGCTGGATCTCCAGGGCGCGGCGGTAGGCGTCGTGGGCCTCCTGGTGTTGCCCCAGCAGTTTCAGCATGCTTCCCAGGTTGCTCCAGGCGATCGCATACCGGGGTTCCCGATCGAGGATGCGGCGCAAGGCGACAGCAGCCTCGGCCGGCCGCCCCAGGGACTTCAGGGCCAGGGCGCGGTTGTTCTCGGCAACTGTGAAGACGGGCCTCAAGGCCAGCGCCCGGTCAAATGCGTCCAGGGCCTCCTTGCCGTTGTGCTTCGCCTGGTGGATCAGGCCCAGGGTGACTTCCGCCTCGGCAAACTTTGGCTTCAGCGCGAAGGCCCGCAAGACAGTCCGCAGTGCCTCGTCGAGACGGCCCAGCGCCAGCAAGGCGTCCCCAAGCCAGTTCAGTCCTTCCGGATAGTCCGGCCGGTGGACCAGCCCCTTGCGGAAGGCTTCCACCGCTTCCGCGTGGCGTCCTTGCGTGTGCAGCACTCGCCCGAGAAGGAATGCGACTTCCGGGTACGCCGGCCGCAGCGCCAGCGCCTGGCTGTAGGCCCGCTCGGCATCGGCAAACCGCTTCTGGTCCTTGCGGACGTCGCCGAGATTGGCGAACGCCTCCGCGAGCCGGGGCTGGGCCTGCGCGGCCCGGTCGAACGCCGCGGCCGCCGCGTCGAGCCGCCCCTCCCGATGGTGGACCTTCCCGAGCAAGTTTTCCACCTCCGCCCAGCCGGGGTGCAGCCCCAGCGCCTCCTCGAAGGCTGCCGCCGCCTCGTCCAGAAGGCCGCGCCTGAGCAGGTCCCGCCCGCGAGCGGCCGCCGTTGCTGCCTCCGGCGGGACCGCGCTGGACGAGTCCTGTCCCGTTTGTTCCGAGGTCGCGGGCGCATCCTGTTTGAATCCCGGCACCGGGAGGAACCGGCGGACTTCCTCGGCCTCCAGTGCGCACAGCGCCGGCCGAAGCACGCCCGGCAGCAGCGCCACCCCGCGGACATCGACTCCCTCTCCCTCGACCCACAGCGACTCCACAATCGTCCCTTGAATCAGGTCGATCACGGCCAGCCCCGTGCGGGACTTGACCTCCCCAGCAGCCGGGGACAGCGCCGCCAGGGCGTGGTTGCCCTCCAGGGCCAGACCCCGAGGCATCCCTGGACAGGCCGCTCGCCGCTCGAAGTGTCCGCTCTCCAGGTCAATTGTCCCCAGGTGGTTGCTGGCCCCGTCCAGCACCCACAGGCGTCCCTGGTGATAGCGCGGCGCGACAAACTGAAACGGCCCCTCGGCGATCACGCGATCCAGTTCGGTGTCGATGAGCAGGCCTGTGGTGCCGGCCGTCGCTGTCACCAGCAGAGGTTGCCCCGCAGCCACGGCCAGCCCCGTCAGCTGCAGAGGGCCGAGCCTTGCTGTCAGGTTCGCGTCCGGTTGCCAGACGCGCTGCACCCCCTGCCGGAGATGCAGCCGGCACACGCAATCTGACGCGCCGCTGACGAAGAGCAAGTCGCCGCCCGGCCCCATCGTGAGATCGCGGACGTCATGTTCGCCGATGACATGGCCGGCGCGGGGGACGTAGGCGCTGTCGGGTCCGCCCACGGCCCCATCCGATACGGGTGTCTTCTCGAAGCGCCACAATTGGAAGAGGCCCGCCAGCCAGAGAGACTGGCCTTCGGACCACACGGCGCTGCTCCCCTCGAATGACCGGTCGGCGACGGCGATCTGGCCCGGCGCGCCCGGACTGAGCAGGAGCAGCCGTCCCAGCGACGGCGACGTGAAGGCGACGCTCCAGCGATTGCGGACCAGGCAGTCCGCAAGTCCGCGCGAGACGACCCAGTGGAGCGATGGCCGAAGCGCTGTGGCCGGCTGCGGCCGAGGCTGCTGTGGTTTCCAGGTGATGATGGACTCCTCCCATTCCCGGGCCAGCGCCGCCCACGTCTGGCCGGCGAGGATGCCCTGCACTTGCCGGTACCGCCGGGACGCGAAGGCTGCCGGGTCGCGGCTCCGTTCGGCCAGCACGCGCCGCAGGGCCTCACGGTAACGCTGGACGAAGGCCGGTCGATCCGCTGGCCCTGCCAAAGGAGGGACCAACTCGGCGAAACCGAGCGTCGTTTCGGACTGCGCCCCCAGGTCGGTTGTGACCACGATCAGCCCGGCCGCCAGCGACTCCAGGACGGCATTGCATGACGTCTCCGGGAAGGTACTCGGGTAGGCCCAATACCGTTCAACGTTTGATCTCCACAGCGTCACGAAACGTCTTCGTCGGTTGGGGGCTGCGTCGATGTTCCGGTTTCTTTTTCGGCCACTTGCTCATCTTGCGTTTGATGACGCGGGGGTTGAGCCGGTTGCGACGCTC
>JBBSDR010000088.1:0-11060 GCA_038240465.1 Gemmatales bacterium | reverse complement strand
TCATTCGAGTTCAGCAGGTGCAGCACCTGGGCCAGCGTAGCTTCGGCGGAGCGCTCACACTCGCACGCCGTGATCCGCTCCGGCCGGCCGAAGACGTCCAGGAAATAGGAGAACCCGAACGTGTCATCCGGCAACATGATGGCACGCGGAATGCGCCGAGGCGGCAACGGCGGCCGGCTCTCAAACATCGTCGGGCTGTCCGTCACCTGCCCCACGGCGTCGAACAACACCTCGGCAATCATGCGCCGCGGGTAGTAACGCGCGTAGGACTGCTTATCCTGTTTGTTGAACCCATTCGGGATCGAGCTGAGCTGATACGTTCGGCTCTTGCAGATGGTCTGGATGAGATGCTTCAGGCTGAACTTGTGCGCGATCAGATCGCGTGCCAGTGCGTCGAGTAACTCGGGGTTGGTTGGCGGATTGGTGGCGCGCATGTCGTCGATCGGCTCAACCAGCCCTCGGCCAAGGAAGTGAGCCCAGTAGCGATTGGCGATGGCCCGAGCGAAGTAGGGGTTGTTGGTCTCGACCATCCAGTCCACCAGCTTCTGCCGCGGGTCCTGTTCGGCGGGTACAGTCAAGGGCTGGCCGTCGAGCGGTTTCATGACGGCGACTTTCCCCGTCCGCGGGTTCCGCACATTGCCGGACGGAAGCAGATAGATGGACTGGGGATTGACCTGATGAACCCGACTCGGCACGATCCGCGGCAGTCCCGGCTCTTCGATATATTTTCGTCCAAAGCGGCCGAAGAAGGCCGCCATCCCCCAGTAATCGTCCTGGCTCCACTTCTCGTGGGGATGATGATGGCACTGGGCGCACGCCAATCGCTGGCCAAGGAATAGTTGCCCCACTTCATCGACGAACTGTGCGGGTCGTTCCACGGCGCGATCGCTATCCAGGCCGACAGCCCGAGGATAATCGGCGCGGTTCTTGTACCAGAGAGCAGGAGGATGGCTCCTCTCGTCGCCCGTGGCGGCCACGATGGCGCGGACGAACCGATCGTAGGGCAGATCGTTGGCCATCGCCTCGACGATCCATTGATGGAACGCAGCCGTGCCGCGGGCCTTGTATTCAGTGCCCTTGCCGGTGCCGCCAGTCCGCACCTTGAGGATGCTGGCCCACTTGTTGGCGAAGAAGTAGCTGTACTCAGGCGTCGCCAACAACGCATCGACGAGCTTGTCGCGCCGGGCTGGGTCCTTGTCGCCGAGGAACTTGCGCACCTGCTCCGCGGTGGGCAATGTACCAGTAATGTCCAGTGAGACACGCCGCAAGAACTCCTCGTCGCTACAGAGATCGGACGGCGCGATCTCCAGTTGTTGCCACTTCTTGTGGGTGAGCGGATCGACCAGCGTAAGCGCCTTGAAGGCATACTCGGGGACGCTGGCTCCCAGCGGCACGATCGCCCGAAATGTGGTGACGTGTCCTTGATAGCGTGCCATGACGGCCGCTTCCCCGTTGATGGTGAGCGTGCGGACCAGACCTGAGGAATCGACCTCGGCGATCTCGAGATCGTTGCTCTGGAATTGGGCGCGATGCGTGACGTCCACCTCCGAGCCGTCGCTGTAATGGGCGAGGAAGGCGAGTTGCTGACGATCATTCCGTGCCAGGACGCGCTGCTCCGGATACACCGAGATGCGCGTCAGCACAGGATCGTCGTCGCGGCCGAACGGAGGGCCGGCCGCGATCCAGCGGTGGAGCAACTTGTACTCGTCGGAAGTGGGATCGAGACGTCGGCCGCCTCCATGAGGAATGCGCGCGGTCGGCTTGAGCAGGACCAGACTGCGCTGCGGCACACTGGGAGAGACTCGCCTGCCCCGATCTTCCTTGACCAGGGCGTCAAAATCGAGCTGCGGCTGGAACCCGAGCAGCGAGAGCCGGAAGCCGTTCTGTCCACTGGCTTTGCCATGACAGTTCCCCGCGTTGCAGCCAAGCTTCGTGAAGATCGGCACGATTTGATTGCTGAAGTTGATCGGCAGGTCGCGCTCCATCTCCTCGCAGCGGACCGGGACCGTCGCCGTCTTCCCGCCGTGCCGAATGGTGATCTGTGTGGTGCCATCAGCGAGCGGTAGAACTCGTCCCGTGCTGGTCACGCGAACGATGCGAGAGTTGGCAATTTCATACTCGACATCGCCGCTGAGATCCTGCACTTTTCCCGTGGTGAGTGTCACCGTCACGATCAGCTGGCGCGATTGATCTCGTCCGCGCAACGCAACCTGAGTCGGATGGACGACGAGGGATTGAATCTCGGCGGCGGGAAGCAGACCTGTTGCGCAGGCGAGAACGAGAAAGGACATGAGTGAGGAGCCATGCCGATGGATGCCTGTCATGGATGAACCTGCATGGGGAGAGTAGTTGTGCGGAGGAATCAGTAGGTGCCGCGAGCCGAGCCGGACCCTCAGTGCCACTCGGCTCGCGGCCCCTACTTACAACAGCTCGGCCACAGGCGCCCGTTCGTCCAGGATATGCACCGGTCGGCCGCTGCCGTCAGGGAATGTCCTGGCCGGGTCGATGCCGACGGCTCGATAGATGGTGCTGAGTACCTGAGGCACCTTGTACGGGCGTTCCTTGGGTTCTTCGCCTCGGGCCGTGGTTGTGCCGACGGCCTGACCCATCTTGAGACCGCCGCCGGCGATCAGTGCGGACATGACCGGCTCCCAGTGCTCGCGACCCGCACGGTTGTTGACCTTGGGATCGCGGCCGAACTCTCCCCACATCACCGTCACCACATCCTTGTCCAGGCCGCGGTCGTGCAGATCCTGAATGAGATTGCTCACGCCGCGATCCACATCGGGCATCGTTTTCTTGAGGTACTTGAAGTTGTCGAAGTGCGTGTCCCAGTTGCCGATCGACAGCGTCACGGCACCAACCCCGGCTTCGACCAGGCGACGCGCGGTCAGGAATTGCGGCACGCCCTTGTAGCGCGCCCGAGTCGCGGCGTCCTCCAGGTTCACGTTCAGCGCGCGGGCCACCTTGCCTGACGTCACCATGTCAAAAGCGCGAGCTTCAAAGGCGTCGAGGCCGGCCATCGTGCCCGAGGCGTCGATCTCGCGGCGCATCTCATCGAAGCCTTTCAGCAGCGCCCGACGTTTCGTGAGCCGTTCGGTGGTCATGTCGCGCGACAGGCTCAGGTTCTGCATTCCAGGCCCGTTCGGTAGGAACGGCCGATGCGCCACGCCAAGATAGGCCGGGTCGCCGCCGCCACTGGTTTGCAGGGTGACGAAGGGCGGCACTCCTGAGGCGCCGACCCCGCGAACCTTGGAGATGATCGACCCGAACGACGGATAGCCCTCGACGCGATAGCCGGACAGGACTTCATGATCCCGATGGCCCACGTTGCCGGTGACGACGGTGCGGATGACGGCGAGTTTGTCCCACATTTTCGCCTGGAGGGGGAAGTGTTCGCAGATCTGCACGCCGGTCACGTTGGTCTGAATCGGCTTGAACTCCCCGCGATATTCCTGCGGGGCTTGCGGTTTGAGATCGTACATGTCGGTGTGGGACGGCCCGCCACCGAGATAAATCATGATGACGGACTTCTCCGAAGCAGGCCGGCCACTGGCAGCCTGTGTAGCGCGGAAGCGGAGCAGGTCGGCCAGTGTCAAGCCGGCACCGAAGGCGCCGATCTTCAGGAAGTTGCGACGACTGATCCCATCGCAAAACCGCTGTTTCGGACCCCAGAGTGTAAACAAGGTCTGAACCTCCACAATTCAAGTGTTCCCGGCAGGACGATTGCTGACTCTCACCCACGTCCTAGGATACTTGCTTCGAGGCTTGAGGTCAATCACTATTCGCGATCGTCCATCCGCGCCGCAGACGCGCATGCCGACTGTAGCGGCATCTACTGGGTTATCTTGGGAGTGCCTTTGGAATGGATAGTGCCTTCGGGGGTGATCCAGCGCGCGTCGGTCACATCGCCCGAAGCGTCCAATCCCGTCCTCACTGCGTCGGCATGGCGGACCGGAGCAGGTTACGGAAGACGCGGACCGCTCCTTCAACCGCACTTCTTGGGCCAGGCTTCGACTGCCCTGGAAGCCTCTCCTTTCTGCCACGGGCATCTTGACGTCGCCCGCCTGCTCGCTTCTAATTTCACGGAAAGTGTCTGGTGGACTGGCGAAGAGACAGCCCGATCGTTGCGATCTGATCGAAGCAGAAGGATATTCCATGACGAACCTTTCGCGGCGTCATTTCCTGTCGCTGGGCGTCTTTGCGGCCGGCAGCCAGGCCTTGCTCGATCCACGAGCGGTCGGCGACGAACCCAGGCCGAAGACTCCAGCTCATCCGCTGCTCTATACCGGCGGCGGTCCCGCCCGCGGCAATCCCCCACCGCATACCCTCAAAGGCGAGGCCCTCGTCAAGGCCCGCCTCACACCGTCGCCCGTTGGTCGGTGATGCTGAGCAACGTGAAACCCGGGAACTATGCCCTGTTTGTCCGGACGGTGGACCAGAACGGCCAGGCCCAGCCGCAACCGCGGCCGCAGGATTCGACCGGGCGAACCGGGATCCCCACCAAGATCATCAAAGTTCTCGATTGAAACCAGCGTCAGGTTTGCTGTCGGGATCGAGACGGTCGAACGATTGGCGAACGGCTTGATCGGCGAGCCGCTCGGTCCATAGCGATAGGTATGGCTTTCGCTGACGATAAGGTCATCACCGAAAGTGAGCCGATCGGGCAGCTGAACGCCTGATGTGCTGCGCCACTTATTGCTTGACAGGGATCGCGTCGCAGATCAGGATGATCAACACGCATTATCCCACCACGGGCCCGCTGCGTCTCCCGCCTCCCCTGATCCGGCTCGGCAAGCCGGACCCGTCTGAAAGGAACCCTCCGATGCGAACCATTTTCAGCGCGCGTCAGCAGCGATTCTGTGACGCCATCCTCCGATTGGTCGCGATGAGTGCGGTCGCCGTGAGCAGCATCTCGCTCGCGGGACCGGCGGTTTCCGAAGAGAAAGAAAAAAGATCGGCGGCGCCAGACACCAACCGCCTGACGGACGCCAACTTTCCGATAATCTTCGACGCGATGCAGCCGCCCAGGGTCGAGCCGTGGAAGTCGATCCCCTGGCACATCTCGATCGTGGAAGCGGCGCAGCAGGCTGAAAAGGAAGGCAAGCCGGTCTTCCTGTGGCAGGCGGACGGCTGGCCACTCGGATGCGGCTGAGCAAACGTGCTGGGCTTCCGTGCGAAGCTAAATAACGACCCGGAGCTGGTGAAGCTCATTTCCACTCACTTCGTCCCTGTTGCCGTGGACCACGAAGTCGAACGGCGCAAGGACGCCGAGGGCGAACTGTACCGCAAGGTGGCGGGCAAGGCCGTGTCGAACAGTGTGTTTGCTTTCGACCCGAGCGGTAAGCTGTTGTTTCAACGTCTCGGGGGTGACATCTACCAGAAGTATAATCCTGCGCTGGCGGCAGTGCTCAAGGACTATCAGCCTGCAAAGGCGGCTGCAAAGAAAGTGTCCACCGGCACCGATCGAGACGAACACTTCTATCCCGTTCCCACCGACACGGTGGTTGTTCACGTGACCTCGCGCATGGTCCGCGACGGCAAAGATTGGCCCGGGCCGCAAAGGTGGGGCCGCGACAACCTGTGGATCCGCAAGGACGAGGTCGCGGCGCTGGCCAGGGGCCAATTGCCCGATAGTCTCAAGAATCGCATCGCCCGCTGTCACCTGATCAACACGACCGGCGGCCATCTGACCGCCGGCGCCATGTGGAAGCCGGAGCACGTCAAGCGGCTCGACATGAAACTTGCCGACGGAAGACTGACCGGCGCGGTGGACCTGGAAGGCTGGGTGAAGGGGCCAGCGCGGAACGATCACAGCCGCTACAGCATTCAGTTGTTGGGGTTCGTCGAGGTCAAAGGTGGCAAGTTGACACGGTTCGATGTTGTGGCGGTGGGTCCGGCTTGCCGGGTGGCGGGTTCGGGGCCGGGCATTGAATCTCACGGCGCGATCGGTGTGCCGTACCCGCTCGCGATCGGATTTCGCCTGAGCACTGATCAGGACAGCGATGCACAGCGGCGCACGCCGCCCGCAGCCGTGCATCACGGCGGCAAGGCGGCGTATGCGGCGTATGTGGAGTAACCCTGCATGCCGCACGGACTGGCGCTAAGAAAGGCATTTCCAGTGAACACGATGTGGATGAACAAGTTAAGGATGGCGGCGGCCAGTCTGCTGCTGGCCCTAACTGCGAACGTCTGTAGCGCAGCGGAAAAGGAGCAGCCCGTTGCCCCGCTCAGGCCGGAGCAGTTCGCCACGCTGCTCAAGCTGATCAGGCCGCAGCCGGGCGAGTTGCGTTTCCATGAGATCCCCTGGCTCCTCAACGTCTGGGAAGCCCGCAAGAAAGCCGCGGCGGAGGGCAAGCCAATTCTCGTCGAGGGAGGCGCGGACCGGCCGGTAGTACGCATCGTGATACGCGCCGGGGAGGTGGGCAGCAGCTTCATCCAGGGGTTCCGCGAGCATGGTGGCGGTGATCTCGTCGGGATACCCCCACGGGGGAGGGTTCGACCCGTCCTTCCGGGGGTTGACCGCCGTCCGCAGTTGCCCGCAGAACGTCTCGAATTTGCTCAAATCGATTTCAAAGACGCCGCGGTTCATGGGGAACCTTGTGAACGGTCAGCGAAGGATGCGCGGACGCAAAGCGCTCATTGTATAACGATTGGGCGGCCTGGAAGCCCCGGCCTGTCAGCGGCGGATGAACAAACGACACCAGGTGACTGCTTGTTTTGGCCGTCACCCCCTGCGGTGAGCGGAAGACCATCGAAGGACCTCAAGGAGAACTGGATGAACGCCTCGACCAAGACCCCCACTGCCGGCGCGGCCGGATCCGTACCAGCCACCGCAGTGGCCGGAACCACCCCCGCCGGGGCCAACGCCCCCGGCTATCCCCTGAACTTGAAGCAGATCCAGGGCAACATCCTCGGCGGCTTCAACAAGGACCACCAGACGTTTCTGTTCCTGCGGTTCGGCGACAAGCAGTCGGCCCGGGAATGGGTCGGGGGCATCGCCAAGGAGGTGGCCAGCGCCGCCGAAGTGGAGGCATTCGACGGCCTGTTCAAGCTGGTCAACGGCCGCCGCGGCGGCGAACTCGGTGTGGTGAAGGCGACATGGATGAACATCGCCTTCACGCACTCGGGCATCGAGTTCCTCGGGGCCAATGGTGCCGACCTCTTCCCCGACGCCTTCCAGAAGGGGATGCGGAAGCGGGCCGACGTGATCGGCGACACGGGCGCCAGCGCCCTGGAGAACTGGGTCACGCCGCTGCGGAACGGGGAAATCCATGCCCTGATGATCGTGGCCTCTGATTCCCAGGAAGACCTCGGCGAACATGTCCTCCGATACGTCCACAACATGGGGGTCCACGGAGTCCAACTCATCTACCTCCAGGACGGAGCGGTCCGGCAGGACGACCCGGGACACGAACACTTCGGGTTCCGGGACGGTGTTTCCCAGCCGGGCGTCCGTCATCTCGACAGTCACGTCCCGGGGTTGGTGGCGGCAGCCAAGCCGATTCAGGGCAACCCCGGCCAGGACCGGCTGCACGCTGGGGAATTCGTCCTCGGCTACCCGACCCAACTGCCGTTCGCGAAGACCGGCTGTCCCGGCGGCAAGAAGGTCGAACCAAACCCGGACGAGGGGCCGCTCAGCCCGAAACACAAGAAGTCCGAGACGGAAGACGCGCACGAGACGGCGCCGGACTGGGCCGTAAACGGATCCTACCTGGTGTTCCGCCGCCTCGCCCAGAACGTGAAGGGCTTCCGCGACATGGTGGATTGCCTGGCCAAGGAGAACAAGTTTGGAACGACGGACCCTGCGGTCGTGGGGGCCAAGTTGGTTGGCCGGTACAAGAGCGGTGCGCCGCTGGAACTGACGAAAGACGAAATGCTGCTGTTTCCCAAGGGCCTCGACACGGCGGCAGGCGACCCCTCCGACGCTGTCGCCGCGGCGCTCGGGATTGGCCCGGACCCAAAGTCGAACGACGGGAACCTGGCCGAAGACCGCCGGCTGAACAACCACTTCGAGTTCGGCGAGGACAACGGGGAAATCGTGCCGCGGGCGGCGCACATCCGCAAGGCGTATCCGCGGGATGAGGCGCAGCAGGACGGTGGGGACGAGAACGATGTCCAGACGCACCGGATCATGCGCCGCGGCATTCCGTTCGGGACGTCGTTCCGGCCTGGCCTCGGGGCTTCCGGACACGGAGGCCAGCCGGGGGTCGAGGAGCCGGGCGACCGCGGTCTTCTCTTCCTGTGCTACCAGAGCAGCCTGGAGCGGCAGTTCGAGTTCATCCAGCAGAAGTGGGTTCACAATGCGGATTTCCCGTTCGCGGGGGACGGCGAAGATCCGATCATCGCCCAGACCCCGGCGGGGGACTTCGCACTCCAGCCCAAAGCAGGAGACAAGGGGAAGGCGGCGCACGTCCAGATCACGCACTTCGTGACCATGACAGGCGGGGAATACTTCTTCCAACCGTCGATCGACGTCCTCACGAGCGAACTGGGGGATAAGCCGGCCGACGAGAAGCCCCTGGTGACGACGCCGGAGAAGGACTTGGGAGACATCGACCAACCCGGCTTCGACCCGTGTATCGGGGCGGAGTAATCGGTGCGGGGAGTGAAGGCCGCTCTCCACGGTCTCGATCGCCGCGACCGGAGCGCCCACCAGCGGGCGTTCCGGCCATTTCTCCTACCGGGATCCTTCAATCGCCTCGCCTTCCGTCCGCTCCAAACTGGGCGCATCACGTTGACTCGCGACGCGAGCAGTAAGCCAATCCACTATGCCGCAAGCGGCCATGATCCCTCAACCATCACAGGGAATAGCGCCCCCACGAAACTCATTTCATAGCCCTCCGCTTCAAGATCTGAATTACGGAGCCGTAGACACCTCCGCCAACGTCGTCCGGCGTCTCGTGTTCAATATCTTCCTCCCTGCCAAGTTTGCTCGTCCACTTTCCGGTGGGCAATTGTCTACAGGCATGTGTGTAGAACGAGCCGTCAGAATACAGAGCGACCTTCTCAAACTCCGGCTCAACGCTTGCGTCGAGTGCGCAGTCCGCGTACTTCAAAAAGAGGAAGAGTTGTGCCAGCACGCCAATGCCGTAATCATTCGGTGGGGCTGGAACAGGCCAGAAGACTCCAGGCTGCCACCAGTGTTGCCTGTCCTCGGCAGACCAGGCGATGCAGTTGTAGTCAGGACTGCGAGGACTGGTGATGCGATGGTTCGTCGGCGTCAAGCGAGGAAACGCTCCGTCGTCGATCATCGGCTGATGTAACCTTGCTTCTTGCCCCATTCGATCCATGCTTCGGCCATGAGGCGAACTCGTCCACCCGCCTCGGGCGGAACTGGGTTTTCACCCGTGATGGCTTCCAGCGCCCAGAACCACTGATCCGGCTCGCGTTGCAGTTCTTCCAGGATAAGGGGGAGGGCGGCTGGCCCCAGCCCAATAATTCGCTGGTAGGGTCGCAGCATGGCCATCTGGGCTGTGTTGGAGAGATAGCGGGATGCGTGCTTCCACTCGTCGGCGAAGCCGCGGAATCGCTCGCGGACGTCCGCCTGGGAAGCCGAATCCACAACGAAAACACTCATGGTCCTGGTCCTCATCCATCACTGCTAGCACCAAACGGTTTCTGGGGGAGTGCATGTAAACCATGGCGAGCTACACAAGCCTGAAGCGCAAGCGAAGGGCATGGGCAGCCGAAGGGGCATTCCTTCGCTTGCGCTTCAGGCTTGTGCAGCACCCCATCGTTTACGCCGCAGGCCTCGAAAACCGTTTGGTGCTAGCGTACAACCTGGTGCGCAAGGTGCTGGCGCAGGCGGCGTTGGCGGGTCGGGTGACGCCCCGGCAGTTGAACTTCACCGGTGCGTTGGTCACCATGGAGGCCTTCCGTTGGCTGCTGATGGTCGGGCCGGTGACCGGGGCGCCGGGGATGGTGACGGCGTTTCTGGTGGCGGTGGGGACGCACCGGGTGGGGAATCGCCCGGGTCGGGTGGAACCTCGGGAGAACAAGCGGCGTAAGAAATCAAAGAAGTTGCTGATGCGGACGCGTGCGGAGCGGCGTGCGGAGTTGCTGGCGGGCCTGGGTCTGTGAGCGGCAGGAGGAAGTCGGCGGCGTGATCAAGGCAGGTGAAGAGAGGCCGGCGGGCCGGCCGCGGGGAGGGTGCGCGCCGACTGCGGAGAGCGGCAGCTGCTGGGTTTGCGGGGTGAAGCGAGGAGAGGCCGGTGATGATTCGGCAGCCGGTTTGTCAAAGTGCCAAAACCATAACCATAAGTAATTAGTACAACGAAACTTAGTATGGAAGTGCCATTCGTGGCAGGAACCGATATTACATCTCTCCGTACTCTCAATATCGGTTCCTGCCGCCTTCTCCCGCCCCTTTTCCCTCCTCGAAGTCAGGAGCCGCAGGACTGTAGTTGCCGGCGGTCGAGGGCCGCATCTCTGGCAAGCTCGCGAAGTTCCTCGTAGTGCTGTTTCTGATCTTCTTCCGTTGCCAGGCTCGCCCCCATCCAGAAAAACAAACCCAGCTTCACCGAGCCGTCATCAACGCTGACCCCAAAGCCGCAGGCGGAATCGAGGATGTGCTTGACGCCGTTGATTTTGCAGCCGACCAGCTTCTTTGTCTCGTTGGATAGATAGACCGTCACCAGGTCATCGACGCGCTTTTCGTGGCAGCGCTCCTCGCTGAAGAAGCAGGTCGCGTAGTCTCCACTCGCGAAGTAGTGCGGAACAGGATTGAAGCCCTTGCATGTGTGGGCGGCAAGGTAGTCTTTCAGGTTTTCTGCCATGTTCGCCTCGCAAAATCGTCTTCCCAGCCGAGCGGATAGCCCGGCAGCGTCACGCCTCGGGAACCGTCGATCTCGGCGGAGAAGGCCGTCTCGGCGAGCCGCTCCTCAACGGCCGGCTCCTCGCTTCAGACTGCGGATATTTTCGGTCGTCGTGATGCAACTACTCACCGATCACCCCCCCGGCTGATGGGATGAGGCGCCTCACATGAGTGTACCATGTCGCCCCCGCTATTACCCCGGCATGAAAGTGAATCACAGAAGCTCTGTCGCCGCCGCCCGGCT
>JBBSDR010000087.1:0-11084 GCA_038240465.1 Gemmatales bacterium | reverse complement strand
TAAGCCAAAGGCCGGAGGGAGCAATCTTTCCGAAGAGGTCAAGCCTCAGGGGTCAGACAGAACTCCTCACGACACTACCGCAAGTTAATATCCGAAGAATTAGCTGGAAATTAACATACAAGGGGTCGCACCCCGATCCGGCACCGACCAGACTGCGGTGCTGGCCGATCGCCGTCCCGATTCGCCCAGCCGGGCCAGCTCGTCGGTGGCCGCCACGCGCTTCTTGAACATCGTGTGGTCCAGGTCGCTGATGAGGCGGCGGAGGCGGTCGGCCCCGAGAGGCGGCTCCGCCCGCAGCCTGGCCTTGAGCAGCGGCAGGGCCAGCTCGGGCGAACCCGCCAGTTTCCAGCGGGCCTCGTGGGCTTCCTCGGCTTCAGGACCGGCCAGGGCGTCCCACAACTCCTCGATCCGGGCGGCGCTCAGCTTCCAGGTCGGCCGCGGTGGAGTTTTGCCCAGGGCCGCCGTCTTCCACACGACCACGCAGCCGTCCTCGTGTCCGGTCGCCAGCCGCGCGGCGTCGGGCGTCAGGGCCATTGAATGCACCTTTGACAGCGGCAGCGCGCCTAGCTCTTCACCCCTGAAGCCGTCAAAGAAGTGGACCGTATCCACTCTCTCCCGGGCCAGCACCGTCCGCCCGTCCGCAGCGAACCCGACCGCAAGGGCCACCGTCGGCACGCGGCTGCGCCACAGCCCCGCGCCGGTGAAGAGATCCCACAGGCGCACTTCGCCGCCCAGGTCCGCCGACGCCAGCAGCAGCCCGTCGGGGGAGACGGCGACCGCGGCGACCTTGTCCTGGTGGCCGGCAAGGGTGGCCAGCAGCTTGCCGGTGCGCGGGCCCCAGATCCGCACCTTGCCGTCAGGGCTGCCCGTCACCAGCCGCTTCCCGTCGGGCGCCCAGGCCACCCCCAGGGTGCTGAACTGGTTGAGGGCCAGCGTCCGCAACAGCCTGCCCGTGGCTGCGTCCCACAGCTTGATGTCGCCCTGGGATGGGTCCACGGCGGCCAGCATGCTGCCGTCGGGAGAGAACGCGGACCCCCCGTCTACCTTGATGGGTCCGTCGGGCGTTTCCAGGCGGACCTCGGCGCCGGTGCGCGGGTCGAGCAGTACGGCGTTGCGCTCGTGAGTGATTAGGAGCAGGCGGTTGCCTGCCGGGGAGAACGCCAGGCTCCAGGGGTTGTCCTGGGTCGTGTGGCGCGACCAGAGCGGCACGCCACGGGCGACGGACCAGAGCGCGACGTTGCACTCCTGGTCACAGGCGGCGATGGTCCCGCCGTCTGGCGCCAGGGCCACCAATAAGGCGGGTCCTACCTGTTCCGAGTTCGGGTAGGCCGGGCCGCCGTCCGCGGCGCGGCGCAGGCGGAGTACGCCGTCGGTCCCGGCCACGAGGAGAGCCTTGCCGTCCCAGATGTAGGCGACCGCACTGATCCAGGTGGGCCAGCCGGTAACGATGAGTGGCCCGGCGGGTGAGCAGGCCGCGCAGCTGACGCCGCCACGATGGACGGGCCGGTTCGGGGTGAGGACCTGGATAGCCCCTGCCGGCAAGGGTGCGGCCGGAACCGGGGCGGGAAAGAGGCAGGGCAGGAGGACCAGCCAGTCCCGGTCATCACATCGTTCACTGATCTCGCGATTTCAGAGCGGGTGGCGCTGGGGGACAGGCCAGGGCGAGCGCCACTGCCGCCCAGCCGCTCGCGGCCATCGAGATGAACTGGTCCTTCCCATGAGGGAAACCGCTCTCGTAATACGTCTGAAACGGCTTGCTCCGCGACCGGACCAGCCAGGAGCCGTCCGGCAACTGGCTCTTCAGCAGAAACGCAACCCCACGCTGGTAGATTGCAGCGCTCGTCGCCAACCCTCCGGCTCGATGCAGGGCGAATAGCGCCGAGCCGGTGGCGTAGGCGTCACTGTCCGTCTTGTCGAGCTGGCTCCAGCCACCATCCTTCCGTTGCGAGGCAATCAACTCCTGCCCGGCTTCCTCGATCGCCTTCTCATTCGCGCCGGCTTCCTTGAGCGCCAGCAGACGAAAGACGCGATCCTCCGCATCCTTCGCCGGCGCCTGCACCAACCAGCCGCGAACGGTCTCGATCCGCTTTTCGATGCGTTCCTTGTGCGCGTCGCGGCCCCACTTGCGCAGGCCGCGTAACGCCAGGTAGTTCGCGGTGAAGTCGCTGGCCTCCGAGGGCGGACGATTTGACGTCACCCGCCAGTGGTCGCGGTCCTTGTTGTACAGCAGCAGGTATTCCACCACGGCATCCGTCGTCGCGTCGGCTTTCCAGCCGCCCCACTCCAGCGTCAAGAGCGCGTAGCCGGCCATGTCCACCTGGCCGCCCTGGCCCTTGCCTTTCTGATAGTTCTCGCGATTGCGATCGAGGAAGGCGGCGATGAACTTCATTTGTTTCTGCTGCTCTTCTTTGCGCGAAGCGAATCCTTTCCCCTCGGCGAGGGTGAAGGCGAGCATCGGCATGGCCTGGTTGTGACAGGCGAAACAGGTCCGCTGGGCGATGTGTCCCTCAGCCCCCTTGGCGAGCAGAGGCAACGCTTTCTCAACCGCGAGTCTCACAGCCTTCGCATCCGGTTCGTTCGGAACGGGCGCCGAAGAGGGACCAGCGCTGAAAAGAAGAGGAGTTGATACGATCCAGGCCCAGTTTGCCAGAACCATGAGTGTCTCCGGAAGAGTCTTCCTCGCGCAGGTCGCCGTCCAGATCCGGACTGCTTTTGCGTCCGGTCGTCACTCCTGACGGCGAGTCGCTATATTATGGCAACCGCGACTTCGCGATCACCCCGGCGAAGGTCCCTCCGGCGAAAGAGCCTCCACGGATGACGACCCCCTACTCGCTGGCTTTCCTTCGACGCGACCTTGTGGCGGGCCTGACCGTGGCGGCCATCGCGGTGCCGCAGGGCATGGCCTATGCCATCATTGCCGGCATTCCTCCCGTGTACGGACTCTTCACTGCCATCGTCATGACCGCGCTCGGATCGCTGTTCGGCTCGTCGCCTCATCTGATCAACGGCCCGACCAACGCCATCTCTCTCGTCGTCTTCAGCGCCGCGGCCGGCATTGGCGCCGGTCCCGGTGATACCCTCGCCGCTGTCTTCATGCTGTCCATCCTCGTCGGCGTCATTCAGATCCTGCTGGCCCTGTTGAAACTCGGCGACCTGACCCGTTACGTCTCCGAATCGGTGATTCTCGGTTTCATGCTCGGCGCCGGCATCCTCGTGGCGCTGAGCCAGGCGGCGCCCTTGCTGGGATTGCCCTCGAAGGGCGACGGCCATCAGCATTTTCTATTGCGTTTGTGGCTGACGCTGACTCAGCAAGGCGCCGCGATCAATCCGCACTGCATTATCACGGGGACGGTGACGCTGCTGCTCGTCATGGGTATGCGCTGGCTCAAGAAGCGGCTCAAGGTGACGATCCCGGATCATCTGCTGGCCCTGCTCCTGGTGTCGTTCCTGGTGTGGCTGCTCGGCTGGAATGTGCCGGTAATCGGCAAGGTCCCGCAGGACCTGCCGGCCTTCTCGCTGCCGCGCCTCGAACACCTCGACTGGGTGCCCCGGCTGACCGGCAGCGCCTTCGCCATCGCCCTCCTGGGTCTGCTGGAAGCGCTGGCCATCGCCAAGTCGATCGGCGCCCGCACAAAACAGCCGCTCGACTGCAATCGTCAATGTCTGGCCGAAGGGCTGGCGAACCTCGGCGGCGGACTGTTTCAGTGCATGCCGGGGTCCGGCTCGCTGACGCGCTCGTCGATCAACTTCCAGGCGGGAGCAGCGACCCGGCTGTCGGGCGTGTTCTCGGCGCTGGCCGTGGCCGCGACCCTGGTGCTGCTGGCTCCGCAGGCGCGGTTCATTCCGACGTCGGCCATTGCCGGCATGCTGATCATCACCGCCTGGCGGCTGGTGGACAAGCCGCGAACGCGCTTCGCCCTGCGTTCGTCGCGCTTCGACGCCGGCCTGGTGGGAGCGACCGCTTTCGCCGCTGTCTTCATCAGCGTCGAATTCTCGATCCTGATCGGCACCTTCCTGTCGTTCCTGTTCGTCGTGCCGCGCGTGGCCCGGCTACAGGCAGCGGAGTTGGCCGTCAGCGCCGGCCGGCTCGTGCGCGAGCGCCTGCCCGACGATCCGCCCTGCAACCGGATGGTCCTCATGGCCCTGGAAGGAGAACTGTTCTTCGGTGCCGGACCCGAACTGAAGGCTATCCTCGACGAGTTGGCCCTGCGCGCTGTTGGCGGGACGCGGGTGATCGTGCTGCGGCTGAAGCGGACGCGCAATCCCGACATGGTCTGCATGGAGTTGCTGCAGGACTTCCTTCAGGAGATGCACATTCACGGCGTGGTGGTGCTGCTCTGCGGCGTGCGCGAGGACTTCGCCGCGGCGCTGGAGCGGCTGGAGTTCTACCGCTGGCTGCCGCGCGACCGCGTCTTCACCGAGACGACAGGCAGCGACTCCTCGACCCTGACGGCGGTGCGGCGCGGCTACGAACTGCTGGGCGACAACCTGTGTGCGTCCTGTCCTCGCCGCCAGGATCGCGAAGGCGACAAGGGTGGCTGGATCTACATGATCTGAGGTGGGCCGATTGCAGGGGCGGCTCGATTGCTCTATCGTAAACAGTCGAGCAACAGGAACCGCCGCATGCCCTCGCACTCCTGGAACACATGGAATATGGGCCGTGCGCATGCGCTCGATCAGATCGAGGCGGCGCATCGCAGCGTCGGCGGCAGTGGACCGGGACGGCGGCACGCTACCCTGCAACTGAACCACGCTTATGCGGTGTTGCTGGCCGCGCAGTTTCAGGGGTTCTGTCGCGATTTGCACTCGGAATGCGTGGACTTCATCGTGGCGCCGATTACGATTCCACCGCTTCGGTTGGCGGTCAGAGAAGAGTTTCTTTACAACCGGCGTCTGAATACCGGGAATGCCAACCAGGGGAGCATCGCGGCAGACTTTGGCCGAATTGGGGCTAATGATTTCTGGAATTCTGTCGATGCGGACCGTGCCGGGAACGATCAACGGCGACAGCTTCTCGATCGATTGAACGCCTGGAGGAATGCCATCGCACATCAGGACTTCGATCCAGCAAAGCTTGGCGGGATCACGGTCCTCCGTCTCGAACTGGTTCGCAGATGGCGGCGTGTGTGTTCGCGATTGGCCCATTCGATGGATCGCGTCATGAGGTCCCAAATTCACTTGATGATTGGCACCTATCCCTGGTGAGGAGGCTATGCAGTGGCAGGCAAGAGAAACAACCAACTCTCCGCAGAGGGAGCGCGTTTCAAGCGCGGGGATCGCGTGCGCTTTTTCATCGGCTCCTCTGACGTCGTGGGAGTTATCATCGAAGATCGCGGACCGATCGGTATCGGCGGCAGGCGGCTTTACGGAATCAATTTTCCAATCGAGGCGGAGGAACCTCGTTACGTCGAGTTGCCCGAAGTGGAGTTCACGCCGGTAACGTCCTGACCTCCCCACGGCCGTGCCTTGCCCCTTGCGGAGTCAGGGATGAAGTTCAACATCGCCGCCAAGTTTGGTCTGCTCGCCGCCCTCGTTTCACTCGCCACCACCGGCATCGTCGGCCTGTGGTCGCTTGGCCAGGCGCGGCGCGTCCTCACCGATCACGAACTCGTCGATCTCACCGACGAGACCGAACTGCGCGTCTTTGAGTTGATGAACGACTTCCGTTACCTCCGCAAGGAAGTGCGCGAACTGGCCAATCCCCCGAGCCGCGGCGATGAGAGCAAAGTCAAGACGGCCGACTGGGTTGCCGACGTCGTCGCCGCCATCGACAATCCCGATCCCGCGTTGAAGACGAAAGCGGACGGCGCTCTCCGCCTTTTGACCGCCGAATTCAGGAAACTGCTCGAAAAGGACGAGAACGACTTCTATCTCGAACTGTCCTGCGTCCGCGTTCGGCCCGACCGTCAGGGGACAGAGCGTCATCCGCCGCTGCTGGCCGTCGGACGCCACCGGAACCGCGAGAAGGTTCGCGTCCTGCTGAGCGATCCCTCAGCCCGTCCGGCCGAAGAACTGCTGACCCTGCTCCAGGAGCATTCTCTGACCGAGTTGCTGCACGACGCCGGCAGTACGCGAACCTCCCGCCAGCAAATGTTTCCCGTCCAGGCGCATTCGGTCCCGGCCGCGACTGCAGGCGATGGCGTCACGCCCATGCTGCTGACTGTCGCGTTTCCGATCGGCAAGGACAACAGCGGCTTTCCGCCCGCGATGCTGCTTTTGACCGTCGATTTCGAGCAATTCATCCGGTTTCGCGCCCGCTTCTTGCCCCGCCACCTCATCTACCTTACCGATGACGCCGGCCGCTTGCTGCTCCACCCCGACCGGGAGCGTCAGAAGCAACTGCGGCTGGACAGTTCGCGTGGCCTGGATCGGCTGCCAACCGTCCGCGACGAGCCGGCCCTGGAGCCGTTCGCGAAGCATTTCGCGAAGAGGACTTCCTCGCAGCAGCAGGCGTTTCGCAAGGAACGCGGCGACGCGCGCAACGACGTGCTTCTCGACGATGTGGCTTTTTCCTATGCCATGCAGCGGCTCGACAGTTCCGCCGACCGCGCCAGGATGGAGAAACACTGGGAGATACTCGGCGACAAGCTGCTCGACCTGAGCGAACAGCATCACGGCCTGCGCTTCTTTCTGCCGTCCGCCGCCTCCGGCACCCTGGAAATCAGCCATCCGGACGCGGGCGTTCTGACCAGGGTCCAGAGTGAAGTGCTGGCCTGGCAGAAGGAACAGGGCTGGAACGCCCCCAACTGGATGGCGCCGGTCCGCTGCGAACATTTCGCCCTCCGCTTCATGCTGCTCAATCCCGACCTCGACATCCGCGATTCGCTCCGGGTCGCCCCGAAGGAGAAGGAGGAGACACCGCGCTTTTTCGGGTTGGCGCTGGCGGCGGGACGGGAGGAGATCGAACACGACATCAAGTTGGCGATGAGCGGGATGTACTGGGCCATCCTCGGACTCGGCGTCGGAGCAGCCGCCGTGGCGTGGGGCTTCTCCCGGCTGTTGACCCGGCCGCTCCAGCGCATCATCCGCGCTACCGAATCGATCGCCGCCAGTGGAATCAGCACTGAACCGGCGGTGCCGTTGCCGGTCCATGCGCGCGACGAGATCGGTGTTCTGGCGCGCTCGTTCGAGAACATGCGCGACCAGTTGAAGAAGCGGCGCGAAGCCCTGTACGAGACGATCGCGCGCATGAAGGCGATTCTCGACACCGCCGCCGAGGGCATCGTCATCTTCGACGATCACGGCCAGATCGAGAGCTTCAACCAGGCGGCGGAGCAACTGTTCGGCTACCAGGCCCAGGAGATCCACGGCCAAAAGATCGACACGCTGATGGCCACCTCGTTGCCGGCCTCGGGTTCAAAGCTGGTTCCCGGCGCCAGCGACAGTGTGCGCATGGTCGCCCGGGTGGTGCGCACGCGCGGCGAGATCGAGGGACGGCGCAAGGACGGCTCGACGTTCCCGGTCGAGGTCGCGTTCAGCGAGGTGCCACTGCAAGGCCGCACTGTCGTCACCGGCATCTTTCGCGACATCACGGAGCGAAAGAAGGCGGAGCGGGAGGTGCGCCGGGCCAACGAGGAACTCGACGCCCGCGTCCGGCTGCGGACCTTTGAGTTGGAAGAGACGATGGCCAAACTCGAAGCGGCCCTGCAAGGAGCGATGGAGGCGACGAAGGCCAAGGACGCCTTCATGGCCAGCATGAGCCATGAGCTGCGTACGCCGCTGACGACGATCATCGGCTACTCGGAGGAGTTGCAGGAGGATTTCGAGGGCGAAGGTTTGCATGTACACGCCGGCATCATCCTCGGCGCGGCCCGGCATCTGCTCGACCTGATCAACGACATCCTCGATTTCGCCAAGATCGCCGCCGGCCAGATGAAACTGAACCTCGAGGAGTTCGAGGTATCGCCCCGGCTGGAGATAATTCACGCCCTGGCGCGGATGCTGGCGACGAAGTACGAGAACGAACTGGTCTTCGAGGTTGCCCCCGACCTGGGCAAGATGCGCGCCGATGAGAAGCGCGTCAAGCAGATCCTGCTCAACCTTATCTCCAACGCCTGCAAGTTCACCGACAAGGGCCGGGTGACGGTCCGCGCCTGGCGCGAGACCAAAGAAGAAGGCGACCGCATTATCTTCCAGGTGCGCGACAGCGGCATCGGCATGACGCCAGATCAGTCGCGGCGGCTGGGGGAGTTGTTCTACCAGGCGGACCAGAGCAACACGCGCCAGAAAGGCGGCACCGGCCTGGGCATGGCCATCACCAAGACCTTCACCGCGATGATGAACGGCACCTTCGAGGTGGCGAGCGAGTTGGGCAAGGGATCGACGTTCACGGTTCGGCTGCCGGCTCGGGTGGAGTTGCTGGAGCCGGACGAGCCGGCGCAGGAAGTGGCTGCTCTGCCGGCTGTGGAGCGAGCCGCCGGGGAGTCGCGCAACCTGGTGCTGGTGGTCGATGACGATCAAACGGTGCGCGATCTGCTCGAGCGGTTCCTGATCAAGGAGGGGCTGGAGGTCCACACGACGGGAAGCGGCGCGCGGGTGATGGAACTGGCGAGGAAACTGCGTCCGGTGGCCATCACGCTCGACGTGCTGATGCCGGAGCTGGACGGCTGGACGCTCCTGGCGGCGCTCAAGACCGATCCAACGACGGCAGACATTCCGGTAATCATGCTGACGATCGAGGACAATCCAAAGCGTGGTTTCACGCTGGGCGCGTCGGACTATCTGACGAAGCCGATCGACTGGCCGCGCCTGGCAGCGGTGCTGCACAAGTACTGTCAGGCGGCCGGAAGCGCGCCGGTGCTGGTAGTCGAGGACAGCCTGGAGAATCGCGAACTGGTCTGCCGGATGCTGCAGCGCGAGGGGCGGGCTGTCGTCGCGGCGGAGAATGGGCGGATCGCGCTGGAGAAGCTGAACGCCGGTCTGAAGCCGGCCCTGATCCTGCTCGACCTGATGATGCCGGAGATGGACGGTTTTCAGTTCCTGGAGGAGGTCCGCCGCCGGCGCGAGCTGGCGGGGGTGCCGATCGTGGTCGTCACGGCAAAGGATTTGACGGAAGCGGATCGCAAGCGGCTCAATGGCAGCGTGACGCAGGTGCTGAGCAAGGGATCGTTCACTCCGGAGCAGTTGCTGGACTACCTGCGCGGCCAGGTTCAGCAGCATGCCCGCCCCGGCACCTGAGAATACCGCTTTTCCTGGCTCAACTGGGGGACTGGCCATTGCCCTGCGGCTGTTGCTGCGGCGGGTGCAGCGGCACGAGTTCGGTCACATGCAGCAGGTCGATACGGATGATGCGCTCCGCGATTCTGTCGCCGGGGTGGGCCGGCACGGCGATGTGAACGTAGCGGTTGGCGACAATGACTCGATGTGGGGAGTCGATGTCGTAGATGTTCCCAGAGGATATGACCAGGCGGAATGGCTCAAAGGGTCTCGTGTCCAGAGCTTCGACAATCTCGTTCGGTGACACGGCGGATTCTCCTGGATAGACTCACATGTCGAGATTGTATCCGAAGCAGGAGAGCGGTTGAATGGGCCAGATCGTGCGCGTCTCCGTTGTTGGCATGTGCATCTTGACACTCTCGGCCCACTACCTCGCGCAACCGAATGAGAGTACCCTCGGCAGACGATGGCCGGCACGGAGCGATTGATCGTCCATTATGGCGTGAGAGAGAAAGCGCGTAGTCTGGGGTGGAGTTTGACGATAGAATGTCTATTAGCGGGTCCGAGCGCCCGCCCCCCTGCGGGCGTCCCCGGAGGGTGGATCGAAACGGGGACGTCTCGCGCAGCTCAGGCGCCGGCGTTTCCAGCCATGATCAAAGGAGACTCCACATCCGTCAATTCGACCGTCAACAGCCGCCTGACCGCGGCCCGCGAATGAACGATCAGATTCGCATCAGCCCGATCCGCGTGATCGGCGCCGAAGGGGAACAACTCGGCCTCATGGCGACCTCGCAGGCCCTGGAAAAGGCCAGGGAGGCCGGCCTCGACCTGGTGGAGGTAGCGGGCGACGAGCGGCCGCCGGTCTGCAAGATCCTCGACTACGGCAAGATGCGCTTCGCGAGTTCGCAAAAGGGCAACAAAAGTACCAAGGTCCGTCAGCAGAAGCTGAAAGAGATCCGGGTCCGCCCCAAGACGGGCGACCACGACGTGGACACCAAAGTCGCCCAGGCGCGGCGGTTCCTCGAGCACAACGACAAGGTCCAGATCACCGTCCTGTTCCGCGGCCGTGAGATGCAGCACCAGGAGGAGGGCCGCCGGGTGCTGGAGTTGGTCCTGGAGAAACTGGCCGACGCAGGCAAGGTGGAGCGGCCGCCGACAATGGATGGCCGCAAGATGACCGCCCTGATGATGCCCAACAAGGGGGCGGCGAAGCCGAAGCCCAAGCCGGCGGCAACGAAGCCGGCCGCGACGGCAACCGAGGCGGCACCGACGGCGACGGCAAAGCCGGCGACCTGACGGAACCTCCCAACCGTTCGGCAGCGCGACCTGTCGTGCCGGTTCATCAATTCAAAGCGTGTCCAGCATCCTTGCATCTTCCGGCGAGGAGCTGGCACGCTGATGAACAGCAATGGACGATTTCAAGCAGGACATTCGACTTCCTCCTGCCGCTCACAAACCCAGGCCCGCCAGCAGCTCCGCACGCCGCTCCGCAAGCGTCCGCATCAGCAACTTCATTGTCTCGTGTCCGCGAAGCGAAGCCTTTACTAACGTGAAAACTGTGGTACAGGTGGCGAGGTAGGCTTCCCCATTGTCGCCGGTCTTGAGGTGGTCCATCATGACGTCGCTTGCCGGCTCGTTCCTGATCGCCAAGCCCATCCTGCCGGACCCCAACTTCGTTCAGACGGTCGTCCTCATACTCCAGCACGATGCCGAGGGCGCGTTCGGTCTCGTCGTCAATCGGCCGGCCGAGGCCGAGGGCGTACCGTTCCCCGTTTTCATCGGCGGCCCGTGTCCGACGCAGGGACTGTATGTGCTGCACGGACACAGCGAGTGGACGAATCCCTCAGAGGAAGACGAAGTCAACGAGATCGCCCCCGGCGTCTTCATCGGCGACGCCGAAAGCCTGCAGCGTGTCTCGGAACTGGAGG
>JBBSDR010000086.1:0-11111 GCA_038240465.1 Gemmatales bacterium | reverse complement strand
GGCTGCGGCACACGCCAGCGCCCCGGGTTCCGAGGACTCCACCCGGGGCTTTAGTCGGGTCACCCCTGACGGGGTTCAAGACGCAAGCGGCTGCGGCACACGCCAGCGCCCCGGGTTCCGAGGACTCCACCCGGGGCTTTAGTCGGGTCACCCCTGACGGGGTTCAAGACGCAAGCGGCTGCGCCTCTTGGCTCGGGCATTCTGTCTTCTGTCTTCTGTCTTGAACCCTTTATGGGTGACCCGAATAAAGCCCCGGGTGCAGCGGAGTCCTCGGAGCGGAACCCGGGGCGCTGGCGGGGCGCTGGCGTGGCGCAGGAGCGGAACACTATGTCCCTGACCCTCGCGCAGTTGCAGAAGTTGATCCGCGAACTGTACGGCGCCAAGGACAGCCGGCGCGGCGTCGAGGGGACCTTTATGTGGTTCATGGAGGAAGTCGGCGAACTGGCCGCCGCCCTGCGCGGCGGCACCATCGAGGAACAGACACTCGAGTTCGCCGATGTCCTCGCCTGGCTGGCGACCCTGGCCAACATCGCCGGCGTCGATTTGGCCGAGGCGATCCAGCGCAAGTACGGCGGCGGTTGTCCTGGTTGTCATCTCAATCCGTGTGTCTGCGACCAGGCTGAGAAACCTTGATCCGGAGCGGCCGATGACCTTTCTGTGTCGCGTTCTTCTCATGGTTTCGCTCGCGCTGGCCGTTGCTCCTGTTCGGGCGCAGGAGAAAAAGAAGAAGCCGCCGCCGTTGCGGATCGAGAAAGTCCAGCTCGGCCTTCCTGTCGGCGCGGGTGATACATACCGCCTGCGCGTGGGCGCCTGGAGTCCGGTCTACGTCGAACTGGAGGCCGGGGAGAACGACATCGGTCAGGGCGACTACGACCTCGTTGGCGAGACGTCCGACGGCGAGTCGCAGATCGTATTCACGTCGGCGGCGCCCGCGATTGCCGCCGAGAGGACACGCATCGCCTTGACCTACTATCGGCCCGGCGACCGCAACGGCCGGTTGACGCTGAGCCTGCGTAAAAGAAATGGCACGACGGTCCAGACGGTCACAACGGAGCCGAGTCCGGGAGCAATGCTCGATTCGCATGAGGTCCTCTACCTGAGTCTCGGCTCTCCCCTGGCCGGACTGCGCAAGGCTTTGATGCCGCGCAAGCCGGTGGGCGACGAGGAGGAGGTGAAGGACGACGTCCGGGCCGAGCGCTCGCTGGCTTTCATCAATGAAGTTGAGTTGATGCCCACGCGCTGGTTCGGCTACCAGGCCGCCGACGCGATCGTCCTCTCGACCGGCAACACCAGGTTCGTCCAGGAGCTGCGCCAGAATGAGGCCGCCCTCGCGGCCCTGCGCGAGTGGCTGCGCCGGGGCGGCCGGCTCGTTCTGAGCGCCGGCCGGAATTACCAGGCCGTCCGCGAACTGCTGCCGCGCCTGGGGCTGACGGACTTCACACTCGAGAAGAGCGAACGCACGGTCGAACTGTCCCGCGTCAAAAATTGGGCGCATCCGGGGGCGCCGGCGTTTCCCGGACAGGACGGCATTGATGTGGTCCGGGTGAGCGTCCGCGACGGCGTCCTGCCGCTGGCAACCGACGACCGTGACGGCAAGGCGTGGCCAATCCTGGCGCTCTCGACAACCGGCACCGGCCGAGTCCTCTTTGTCGCTTTCGACTTCGACGCTCCTGCCTTCGCGCGCTGGCAGGGACAGACCCAGTTCTGGGAGCGAATCCACAGCGAACTGGCGCCGCGCCAGGCGGGGCTGAAGGAGAACAGGGAAGACACCCAACTGGCCGCCCGGCTGCAACGCGCCCTGGAGAACTTCGAGGAGGTGCCGGTCATCTCATTCGGCTGGGTTGCCTTCTTCATCCTGATCTACATCATCATCGTTGGCCCGCTCGACTACTGGTTCCTCAAGAAGGTGGTCAAGCGGCTGGAGCTGACCTGGGTGACGTTCCCGCTCGTGGTGCTGATCGTCAGTGTGGCGGCCTACTTTACGGCCTACAAGCTGAAGGGCAACCACATGCGCATCAACAAGATTGACGTCGTCGATATCAACCTGCGCGACGGCGAGGTGCAGGGGACGACCTGGCTGGCGCTGTTCAGTCCGCGCGTACAGGCTTACACGGTGGGCATCGCGCCCTCGCCCGACTGGATCGGCGGCGCGAAGGAGGACGAAGACTACGGCGCGCTGGTTGGCACGATGAACACCCCGGAAGACAACAGGACTTCGTCGCAGTCCTTCTTCCGCCGGCCCTCCTCCTATGCGGAAGACGCGAAGGGTTTGAAGGGCGTGGCGGTGCCGGTGTGGGCCTCGCGCTCGTTCACCGCTTCCTGGCGGACGAAAGTCGATCCCGCAAGCCGGCTCGTGGAGGTGAAGGACTTCGGCCCTTCGCGCGATGGACAGCGTCTGATTGGCACGCTGACCAGCCATCTCCCCGTGGAGTTGACCGAAGTCTCCCTGCTGTACAATGGTTCGAGTACGGCTCTCGACAACCTTCCGGCCGGGGGCGCGTACACGATCGCCAAGGACATTCAAGTTGACCGAAATCTCAGGGCGGGAAACCTCGGCAACTGGTTCCAGGAACCGTATCACTACATCGCTCCGCCGAAGCAAGGGAAAACGAGACGGGGTGACTTTTCCGGGGACAAGAAGAAGCCGTCGATGGAGGAGCCCGACATGGCTCCCGGAGGCCACAGCGATGACCAGCGGGCGACTGGCCTGATGAAGCCTCTGCTGTTCTTCAGTCACAACGCGAACCCCTGGATCAACCGGAACAACAGCGGCTTGCGGACGCTCGATCTGGGCTGGCGGATTCAAGGCGTCCACACGTTCACAGCGCGCGAGGAACCGCGGTTCCTCGACGAGGCCATCCTGGTCGGCCGGGTGGTGCAAACGCCCGCGGCGGCCGAGACCGTGACACTCAGCGGTGTGTCGCCGACGCGCCTCTGGCTCGGCACACTCCCCGGCGAGGGCGAGCGCGAGCCGCTCCAGGGCTTCCTCGGCCAGGATACTTATGTTCGCATTTACATCCCCGTATCCAGGTAGTTGTCAGCGGCTTGACAACGGACAACGGACCACTCATGCTCGAAACGCGCGACCTGACCAAGCAATACGGCGAACTGTTCGCCCTGAATCGTTTGACGCTGAAGCTGGAACGCGGCGACGTCTACGGCTTCATCGGTCCCAACGGTGCCGGCAAAACGACGACCATGCGCATCCTCGCCACCCTGTTGCAGCCCAGTTATGGCGAGGCGACGGTGTGTGGCTACTCGATCTACAACAACCCGCGCGAGATTCGCCGCTCGATCGGCTACATGCCGGACTTCTTCGGCGTCTACGACGACATGAAGGTGATCGAGTATCTCGAATTCTTCGCGGCGGCGTATCGCATCAAGGGACCGGAGCGCCGCATCCGCTGCGAGAAGGTGCTGGAACTTGTCGATCTGGGCTACAAGCGCGATGCCCTGGTGACGAGCCTGTCGCGCGGCATGACCCAGCGACTCGGCCTGGCGCGTGTGCTGCTGCACGAGCCACAGGTGTTGCTTCTGGACGAGCCGGCCTCGGGTCTCGATCCGCGCGCCCGAATCGAGATGCGCGGTCTGCTGAAGGAACTGCGGTCGATGGGCAAGACGATCCTGGTCAGCAGCCACATCCTTCCCGAGTTGGCCGACATCTGCAACAAGATCGGCATCATCGAGCGCGGCCAACTGCTGTTCGACGGCGACGTGCAGGCCGCTATTCGCCAGGTGCAGCAGAACACCGTCCTTCAGGTAGCAGTCGGCAAGCACGAATCGATTCGCGCCCGCAATCTGCTCGAGATTCACGAAGACGTCTTGAAGGTCGAGCTGAATGAAGAGACCGAAGTGCTGCGCGTCACGCTCAAGGACGGCGTTCAGGATGGCAGCACGCTGGCGCGGTTGCTGGTGACGGAGGGATTCACGCTCAAGATGCTCCGGGAAGAGGAAGTCAACCTCGAAGACGTCTTCATGAGGATCACCAAGGGAATCACCAACTAAGATTGATGATTGAAGATTGAAGATTGATGATTTGAAGGAAAAGTCATCAAACGTCAATCGTCAATCTTCAATCTTCAATCTGAGATACCATGAGAATTCTCATCACCGGCGGAGCCGGCTACATCGGCAGTCATGCGGTTCGCCTGTTTCTGGCGCGCGGCCATGACGTCTGGGTCTACGACAATCTCTCGTTCGGCCATCGTGCGGCCGTGCCGGCAGAGCGTCTCATCGCCGGCGATCTGTCCGAGGTGCATCGCGTCGATCACGCCCTGATGCAACATCGCATTGAGGCCGTCGTCCACTTCGCCGCCTTTGCCTTCGTTGGCGAGTCGGTGCAGCAGCCGGGCAAGTACTACGTCAACAACCTCGTCAACACGCTCCAGTTGATGGAGTGCATGCGCCGCAATCGAATCTGGCGTTTCGTCTTCTCCAGCACCTGCGCGACCTATGGCGTACCCGAGCGTGTGCCGATTACCGAGGACGAACCGCAAAAGCCGATCAATCCCTACGGCGCGACGAAACTCGCCGTCGAACGCGCCCTGTCCGACTACAGCCAGGCCTATCACTGGGGCCACGCCGCGCTGCGCTACTTCAATGCCTCAGGAGCAACTCCCGACGGCGTCATCGGCGAGGACCACGATCCGGAAACGCATCTGATCCCGCTGGCGATTCAGGCGGCGATGGGGCAGCGTTCGCAGTTGGAGATTTTCGGCACCGACTACCCGACACCGGACGGCACCTGCATTCGCGATTACATCCATGTCGATGACCTGGCCGAGGCGCATCTGCTCGCCCTGGAAGCGCTGGAGCCGGGCAAGGAGTTGCGGCTCAACCTTGGCATCGGCCGCGGCTACAGCGTGCGCGAGGTCATTCGCACGGTCGAGGAAGTGAGCGGCAAGAAGGTGCCGGTGCGTGAAGGCCCGAGGCGTGCCGGCGATCCACCTGAACTTGTCGCGGCGCCGGAGAAGGCCCACAAGGAGTTGGGCTGGCAGCCGCGCTACGGCGACCTGCGCGCCATCGTCGAGACGGCATGGCGCTGGCACCGCACGCATCCGAAGGGATATGACGATTGACGCTGCTTGGAGAGAATGGCGCCTTCTTCGGTTAGCCGCGACGCGGAGTCTTCGGAGCGGAGCGCGTCCGGCGTTTTCGCGCCACACGCGCTCCGGACCAAGAAATGGCGGTGATATGAGCTATTTCAAGAGTTGAGTTGCCGCTTGCGGCTCAGCGGGGGCGAGGCCGAGTTGCCGCCGCAGGTCCGCCTGAACGTCAGCCACCGGCTTTGTGCCGTCCACCGCGACGATCAGGTCCTTGGTGCGAAACAGTTCCATGATCGGTTCCGTCTTGGTGTGGTAGTCATCGAGCCGGGCGCGCACGGCGTCCGAGTTGTCGTCGGCGCGGGCGACCAGTTGTCCTCCGCACACGTCGCAGGTGTCCGCGGAAGCCGGACGGTGAAAGATCAGGTTGTAGTCCAGGCCACAGCGGGAACAGAGCCGGCGATTCATGATGCGATCGAGGACCACCTGATCCGGCACGTCGATTTGCAACACCGCGTCGATGTTGTAATTCTCCAGGAAGAACTCGGCCTGGTGATGGTTGCGCGGAAAGCCATCGAGGATGAAGCCAAAGTTCCAGTCGTGGATATCGAGCCGACCCTTGACAACCTCCTCGACGATGTCGTCCTGCACCAGTTCGCCGGCAGCCATGAGCCGGCGAATGCGCGCGGCCAATTTGGTATGGCTCTGGATGTGCCAGCGGAAGATGTCGCCGACGCTGATGTGGACAAGGTCGTAATCCTTGGCCAGCATCTTCGCCTGTGTCCCTTTGCCGCAGCCCTGCACGCCCATGATGATGTACTTGTGCAAACGTCGCCTCCTCGATCCGTGGTCTGAGCAATACGGTAGCGGCCGGCTTTCAAGAAGCAATGGAGGATTGAGAGAAGATCGGGTGTAGAGCAGCGCGGACAACCTGCTCTATCTCTGGCAGGCGCCGGCGCAGGCCGCGGATGATGTCGCCGTGGACGTCGGCATCACTGGCCAGTCGGAGCATGGTCCTTCTCTCTGACGCTACGGCGAGCTAGCAACTCTTCTCACGTCACTCGCGGGCGCTCGGTTTCGATCTTCGCCTGCAGGGCCTCGGCTGCCTCTGCTCGTCGCTTCAGGTAGGGCCGCTCCGAGAAGATGCAGGCCGATCTGCGTCATTCGTCCTTGTCTGCGGAGTAGGCAAGTTCTTCCTCCGGAGTGAGACAGACGATCATCAGGACGTCTCGGTGTTCCTCTTTGGTCAAGTTCGCCGCCAGGATGTCATAAATCATTTCCTGGCGTTGCAAGGGGTCCATGCGGCGAAAGCGCTTCGAGGTGAGGATACCGATGATCCTCTCGTTGTCACGGAGTTCCAGCTTATCGGGGGGAGGGAAGTTCTGTTTCAGGATCTTCTTGAGTAGCTGACGTAGTGCCATAGAGCCACCGCCTTTGTCGATGAACCGGTGGGCCACATTGATCAGGGGCAGATTTCACTTCGAGCGACCTATAACTGGACCGTCGCAGGGATCGGCGACGGGTAAATGTAGACATCCTCGACGGAGACGCCGCCAAAGACCCTGTTCTGGAGTCGGATAGGCGTTCGACCCGGATAGCGCTGGCGAAGTTCCGCCGCCGCTTTCGCCAGCGCGTGGTCTTCCCCGATCAGCTTTACCTGGAGAAGGTCGAAATTCGGATCGTGCATTGCCAGGCCGATCCGGACAACCTCTCCATAGGCCTCACCCGAGTTATCGTCCTTGGTCTGATCCAGGGCGACGTACAGCCACCAGGCTCGCTCCTCGCTGTCCTTGAACCAGAAAGCAGTCTGGATGGGATGGGACTGTTGAAACTGGCCGAGAAAGTTGGCCCCGGCCTCAATATGCTCGTTTACCAATGCGCCCTGATCCATTGCATCACCCCATTCGGTTTGTCCGTGATCGCGGCGAACAATTGCTTGGCCTTCCGGTGTCCTGTGGTCTGATAACGAGAGTTCTCCGTCCAGTCCTTGACGACCACCCAATTCTCGCCTAATCCCGGTTTGGCAGCGATGTTGGCCAACCGTGTCGCTTCCAGAGCCGCGAGTTTCACGAGTTCCAGTAGGTTGTGCGTCCAGCAATTCTCGGAAAACCTTCGGTTGTCGAAGATAACTTCCGGCGCTGCGCCTACCCGCGCCAGGACACAAGCCTTGAGACCGCATTCGACGGCGTATCCTGCCAGATAGTACGCAGCCGACCAGTGGTGATTATCCAGGAGGCTCTTCGCGTCAACAAGCCAGCGCTTCGCGAGTTGCTGCCATTCAAGTCTGTTCACGGGTATTTTCCTCGCAGCTACTCGACCACCGGGGAATCCCCGAAATGGGCTTTGCGCCGTTTGCATCTTCGCCGGATCACGCCGACCAGGTGCCGACGCGAGCATTCTCCGGCATACGCCTCCCACTCGTCTCGCAAACGATCACGCCGGCGCAAGGCACTCGGCTTGAGGTGGTATTCGAGCGGCTTCTTGTGCCACTTGACCTGCTTTCTGCCAGCTCCCGGGAACCCATACCGCCACACTAAATCCCGGAATCGCTGGAGCGCTTGCTCGATGGACTCACCCTCCCGGACCTCAACTCGAACACTCATCGGTGATGCGTCTTTTACGGCTGACGCGATGCCGGTGGAAACGAGAAAGACGCGAACATCAGGGAGCGCAACTGGTTCCAGGGGAACCCGCTCAAGTCTGAAGAAAGTTTATCCACAGGACGGGTTGCGGCAACTCCCGGTTCGGCGCGCTACCGCTCTCCGCCTCCGAAGAGACATTCTCTTGAAGAGTATGCAAGCGCAATCGTTACGATTTCCCGATGCTTCCAGGACGATCACACAATCCGCTTGATGACCTTCCCATGCACCAGCGTCAATCGTTCCTTTCGGCCAAGATGTAGATAGCTCAACTCATCCTGATCGAGTCCGAGTTGGTGCAGCATCGTCGTGTGAATGTCGCGGAAGTGACAGCGGTCCTCGACGGCGCGAAGGCCGATGTCGTCCGTGGCACCGACGACCTGGCCCCCCTTGATGCCGCCGCCGGCCAGCCACATCGAAAAGCCGAGATTGTGATGGTCGCGGCCCTTGCCGTCCTGGGCCTCCGGCGAACGGCCGAACTCGCCGCCCCATAACACCAACGTCTCGTCGAGCAAACCGCGGCGCTTCAGGTCCGTCAAGAGCGCCGCGATCGGCCTGTCGGTGCGGGCCGCCATGCGCTGATGGTTCTCCTCAATGTTCTTGTGGGCGTCCCATTGCAGATTGCCCGGCCCGCCGCCGGAGACGACGCAGATGAAGCGAACGCCCTTCTCGACCAGCCGCCGTGCCAGCAGACAGCGCCGGCCATAGTCGTCGGTCGGCTTGACGCCGACGCCGTAGAGATCGAGCGTCGCCCTCGTTTCGCCAGCCAGATCGAACACTTCCGGTCCCTCGGTCTGCATGCGAAACGCCAGGTCATGAGCGCTGATGCGGGCCTCAAACTCCTCGTCTTTCGGCTCGGGACCGACACGGTTGAGATCGCGGATGAGCTGGATCGTCTTGCGCCGCTCGGCCAGCGTCACGCCCTCCGGCAGCTCCAGGTTGCGCACCGGCCTGGGTCCGCCGTGAAACATCGTCGGCTGATAGACCGCGGGCAGGAAGCCATTCGTGTACATCGGCTGGCCGGCTTCGAGAGCGCCGTCCGGATCGGGCATGACGACATAGCCGGGCAGCGACTGGCTCTCGCTGCCGAGTCCGTAGAGGACCCACGATCCCATGCTCGGATAGCCCGGCATCACCCGGCCGGTGAACAACTCGTATTGCGCCGACGAGTGAACCACCATGTCGCCATGACAGCCACGAAGGACAGCGATGTCGTCGATGCAGCGAGCGGTCTGCGGGAAGAGATCGGATACCTCGATGCCGCTCGCACCGTGCTTGGTGAACTTGCGGCTGGAGCCGAGAATGCGCGCGTCCTGCTTGATGAATTGATACTTCGCCTGGCCGAACGCCTCGGGGCGAGGCTGGCCGTTCAGCTTGTTCAACAGTGGCTTGGGATCGAACGTGTCGAGATGGCTCGGCCCTCCCGCCATGAACAGAAAGATGACGCTTCGAGCCTTGCTCGTCCGATGCGGCGGCTTCGGCGCCAGAGGGTTGGCGCGAAGTTGCTCGTCGCGCAACAGCGAGGTGAGGGCGATGCCGCCGAAGCCGCAGAAGGCATCGCGGATGAACTCGCGCCGGGTGCGCGTGGGCCGAGCGTGCAATGACATCGTTCACCTCGCTGCGCCGGTCAAACTGGACGCCTTTGCCATTGCGCCTGTGTAAGGTTGAGAATACGCGGGCTGCCCGTCGCCGTCGAGATTCCGTGGTATTCGGTCACACCTTGAAGATGCGCTGGGCGTTCTCACGCAACAGCAGCCGGCCGAGTTGCAGCGCCTCGTCCTCGCTGTAGACACCGCTCCTGACAAAATCGTCGGCCAGCACCTTCGCCAGCACTCGGCGATAGGTGTTGTACTTCGGCAGGCCAAACTCCAGCTTGTACATGTCGCTGTAGTAGCCGAGCTGTTTCGTCTTCGGCACTGCCTGCAGCCGCGCGCGCGTGTCGCGCTCGATGTAGACCGGCACGTTGGAATACCACCAGTGGCCGCTGGTGATGACGTTCGGGAAGATCCAGGCATAGCTCGCCAACTCCTGGTTCTGTCCACTCGTCAGCACCGAGATGCAGAACGACACTTCGGGGAAAGCGTTGAACAGCTCGCGATACTGGATCAAGGATGTCCGCTGGTCGAACAGATCCTGCCCCTGGTAGACGCCGCTCTCGTAGACGCGCCGATTGACGCCGATCATCAGGTCGAACGGCAGCTTGTGGTCAAGGCAAAACTCCGCCAGCATCCAGAACGTCTTCTGGGCAGGGCTTCCCTCACGAGCCGGCGCGAAGTCCGGCGGCAGCGAGATGGCGCAGGCCTTCGCGCCCTTGCGCGTGAAATGCTCGAACAGCTTGCCGATGGCCTGGCGCAAGCTTTTCTCGTCGCCCACCTCGATTCCCGTCGCCCTGGCGAGCCTCTTCTTCACTTCCGGCTGATCCAGTTTGAAGACGAGATCATCGGTCCGCAAACAGGGGACGTAGAGCGAGGTGTCGAAGCCTTCGAGCGGATCGTCGAACTCGTTCGTGAGGAAGACCTTTTCGAGGTTGGACCGCTTCAACACCTGCTGTTCCCAGTCGGGCTGACTCATCAAGCGTTCGGCCTGGTCGCAGAGCCAATCGCAGTCGCCGGGCGTGATGCGTTTGCCCTCGAAGCCGAGAAACGTCCGGGCAATATCGACGAACCAACTGTACTGCACTGTATTGTCGATACGGTCGAGATGCTCCAGCAGCGTCCGGACTCGCTGGCGCGGCTCGACGTCGCCCTGCAGGCACGTCCTGGGCATTCCGGCTGAATGGGCAAGTTCGGTGTAGTAGTGATAGCCGAGGATGTCGTCGAGGTTGCGGGCAGTGGGGCGGTGCGGGTCGATGTGCGAATGCGGGTCGATCAGCGGGACCTGGCAAAGGGCGCGATACAGGTCTTGCGTCAGTGTGTCGTGCGTCATGGTTCTGCCTCCTTTGCGGGTAGGTCTTACAATCGAACGGCGAGAATTACAAACATTCCTTCAAGTGATGGGCAAGGCGTCGTCTTGCATCCGTGCGCGGGAGTGTTCCGAAAGCCCGGTTTTTCCGGCATTTCAAGGAGATCGGCATTGAAAAGATCGAGCCGATTCGAGGCATGGCACGCCGCGTGCATTAATAGTAATCCGTTGTCGCACCCCCCGACAACAACTGATGGCTGGAGGCATCGAGACTCACGATCGTCCCCCCGATCAGGGGTTTTTCGCCTCCGGTTGACTCCTTCTCTTCCGATCTCCTCCTGCGGTCCGACCCACCGAACCCCGTTGCCAGGCACCCCTCCTTCCCCCAGGAGGGGTGCCTTTTTTCGTTGCCACAAAGAGCAGGCTTTTCTCCCCGTGGTGCAGGCGGCTCGCCTGCTCTTATGCTTGCCGTGGTGCAGGCGGCTCGCCTGCTCTTATGCTTGCCGTGGTGCAGGCGGCTCGCCTGCTC
>JBBSDR010000085.1:0-11166 GCA_038240465.1 Gemmatales bacterium | reverse complement strand
TCCGGTCGCCCTTGAGCGCGGCCAGGGCCACCTGGGCTTTGAACGCCGCCGTGTGCGACTTACGCTTGCCTGCCATCGATCCCCCTTTCTCAGGCCACCAGAGTAGCTTACCTGGTGGTCCTGTTTGCGGGGTCCACTATAGACTTTAGGACGGGACGGGCGGTTGCGATCTCGATGCCGCGAGGCTGCTGAGCATCGACTCACCTGCTCTTGCAAAGTGATCGCGTGTTCAGATATACTAAACTCGGCAATGAAGAACAGGAGGGAGCCATGCCCGCGACGAACATTCAGCAACGATCCCTGTTCGACAACGAGGGGGAAGCAACTCTCCCTTACCGACCGCGAACGGCCCCGCTCTTCCAGCCCCGGAAGGTGGTCCTCGCCAAGGGCAGCGTCACGACTGCGGCCAGACGACTGTTGGTCGATGGGGTTCTGTCCGTTTACCCCAAGGCTGAGGTCATCGAACAGCCGACCGTTCCGCACAACAAGGTCCGCATCGAGGCCGACGACCCGCTCGATCTGCACTACAAGGGGCATCGCGTTCTTGTCTTCGGCGAACATCAAAGTGCCGTGGGCCGCAGCGACGAGGAGGGCAACACCTGTCCGAACTTCTGGCACTTCTCGCCCTACGGCTTCTGTCCCTACGGTTGCTCCTTCTGCTATCTGTCCGGCACTCAAGGTGTGCGGTTCTCGCCCAGCGTCAAAATCTACGTCAACCTGGAGGAAATCCTGGCGGAGATCGACCGCACGGCCAGAAAACTCGGTCGAGAGGAAGCGTTCTACCTGGGCAAGCTCCAGGACGGCATGGCCCTCGATCCGCTGACGGGCTACTCGCGGACCATGATCCCCTTCTTCGCACGGCACCCGTATGCCCGCTTGCGAGTGCTGTCGAAGTGTGCCGATTTCGACAACGTTCTGGGTCTTGACCACCAAGGCCATACAGTCCTGTGCTGGAGTCTCAACCCGCCAGCTGTGCGGAAGGAATACGAGCTAATCACGCCGCCGATCGAGGACCGTATTCGCACCATCAGGCGGTGTGCCGAGGCCGGCTACCCAGTTCGGATCATGCTGATGCCGATCATCCCAATCCCCGACTGGCAGAGGCATTACGACGATCTGCTGGAGCAGCTGCTGACACAGGTGAAGCTGGACCGGATCACGCTGGGCGGCATTTGTAGCTACGGGCCGGCTTTGCAAATCATGGAGGCGAAGCTGGGCAAGGACAACCTGATCTCCCGCTCGCTGACGGTCCTCGACAACTCTCCTGGCGATGGCCGCACCCGCTACCCCGTCTCGATGCGGACGGCGATCTACCGCCATCTGCTGGACACGATTCGGCTGTATCAGCCCGAATTGACGTGTGCCTTGTGCATGGAAGACGTTTCCCTTGCCCGCGACCTGGGGCTGGGCGATAGCAACATCGGGCGGTGCAACTGCATCTTGTAGATCGAGAGCGGGAACCAGCCGGTGAACTCGTGCCGGCACGGTCGTGCCGTGCCATTCTCCACCTCTGCTTCGGAACATCCCATGTCCTCGACAGTCGAAATCCCGGCCTTCGTCGGGCCTCCTGACGTACTTGAAGGCTTGCCCCGAGAACGCTGGCTGGACCGTGTACGGACCTGCCGACATCTGCTTCTCACAATTTGGCGAACACAAGCTGGGTCATCCGAGCCGGGTGCCGACGCCATCGACCACGCATTGAGGTTGATGCTGGCTTGTCGCTTCATCCAGGACAGGCAGCCTGCGGCTTTACAACTCCCAGCAAGCGACCCAGCGGGGCTGACAACGCACAGCTACTGTCAGGTTCTTCGGCAAGCGGTGGCCTCACCGATACTCCAGACCGTCCTTGATCCGACGGACTTCGACAACAGCATTTTGTTGCCGTCCAGTGTCTGGCGGGCCGTTCTCGCTACGGACCTGGGGTGGCGTGATCGGTTCGGTGGAACCGTTCCGCTTCCACCGACGGCCTTCGGGGAGTTCCACCAACTCTGCCTGTCTGAGCGGAACGCCGGGGAAGCGGGCCAGCGGCATGCCCGAGGTGTCCACTACACGCCGGTGTCCCTGGCCGATTACTTGACGGTTCGCGTCCTCGATCAACTCTCGGCATCCCAGGATGTTCGGATTTCGCCGCGAATCCTCGATCCATCCTGCGGAGGCGGAACCTTCCTATTGGCGGCTCTGCGTTACCTCCTGCAACGACGTGGCGATCTCAGCCCTCAAGAAACCCTGGATCTCTTCGGGGCATCTCTGTTCGGGATCGACATCGACCCCCAGGCAACGGCGACAACGCGGCGTGCCCTGTTGCTGGCGGCCTGGGATGCCCTTCGTTCATCGGGCAGCGAGGCTACCGATGCCGGTCTTCAGGTACCGGACTTCCGGCAGAACATCATGTGCCAGGATTTCCTGGCCTCGAAAAGCCCGCTCCAACCGTTCCATGCCATCGTGGGTGGTCCGCCGTTCGTCCGCATCCACGAAATGTTGCAGACTGCCCCCGATCGGGTGGAGGAATACCGGGCCAAGTACCTCACCGCACGTTCGGGTCAGTTCGACCTGTTCATGCCCTTCTTCGAGGAGGCTGTTCATCATCTGGCCGAGGGTGGCTGGCTGGGTTGGAGTGTCGCCAGTACCTTCCTCCGCACATCCTCAGGACGGACGCTCCGCTCACTGCTTGGCGGCAGTTGTGCCGTTCACGAGTTGACGGAATTCGAGGACAGCAAGGTCTACCCGGATGCCGTCACGCAGATCGTCTTGGTGCTGCTGGAGAAGGGCCGAAAACAGGTCGCCTGCCGACATACCTGGATCACGGGAACCGGAGGGTTACGGGACAAACTGAACGCTTTGTGGGCGGGTGCAGGCCACCCGAACGTCGTGGTTCGCGAGTTACCCGCCTCTGCCTGCCGTTCCGGCGACTGGTCGTTCGGCTCTGCCTCTGAAAGGTCGTTGCTGGATCGTATTCGGGACGCTGGAACTCCGCTGGGGCGATTGCCCATATCGATTTGTCATAGCCTTGTCACCGGGGCCGATCCCGTCTTCCTGTTTCGCCGTGTCGGTTCAACCGTGGACGGCGAGACGCTGGTTCAGGGCCGCGACCGTGGACGACATCTGCTCGTTGAATCGACTTTGCTGCGGCCGGTCGTTCGCAACCGAGACATCAAGGGGTATGAGCCGCCGTCCTCTCGATCAGTCTGCCTGACGCCTTACGATCATGCCGGTCGGCTACTTCCAGAATCGGTGTTTCATGATAGCCATCCCCTGGCGTACCAGTACCTTCTCGAACATCATGAAACCCTGACCCGACGACGCGGGATCAAGCCGCACGAGTGGTACGCCCTCCGTTCCCCGTCGTGTCTGATGCTCGCTCCAGGCTCACGAGTGTTGTTGAAGCTCATCTGCTCGGGCGGCGACTTCACGATGGACTCCGAAGGGAAGTATCTCGGCCATGCCGGGACACTGATGCTGACGGCCGATCAACGGCGGGTCGATCCCTTCTATCTGCTTGGCGTGTTGAACAGCGGCGTGTTCTGGTTCTTCGTGCGTCACACCATGCCGACAATGGGCCACGGCCGCCATATCCTGCGACGGTCCACGCTCCGCCGTTTCCCGCTCGTGGTCAGCGAATCAACCCGAGAGACTCGTCAGCAGATCGCCGATGCTGCACGAAGACTCCTCGGAGACGACGTTGCCCAGATGGAACGGTCCAGGTTGATGGAGGAAATCGAGCGGCAAGTCGCCGGACTCTACGGCATCGACCAAGCCGACTTGTCTGTCAGTGACCCTGGTAATGGAGGGGACAGACACGCCAGAGCATCTTGAGATGAGGGCGGGCATCCGTGCCCGTCTCGATCAGCCATCGAGCAGTTCGTCGAGTTCCTTCTCACGGGTATAAGCCCGGCCCTGGAACTCCACCAGCTTTGTCATCGCGATCCGAAGCACTCGCTTCTGCATCCCGAGAATCGTCACCTTGTCGGTGTGGTGGCCCTCCGTCTGGGTCGTCAGAATCTTCTTCGCCGCCAGCGACCTCCCCAGTGTTCGTTGCGTGAGCGGCAGCGGACGAAGGCTGGAGTCTCGGGCAAGCTTTTGCAATACCGCCAAGCTGGCGGTGATCTCCAGGTAGACTTCGTCGTAGGTGACCCAGCCGATTTGTTGCCCCTGCGGGACGAAGAACGACCGCTGGGTCGTGACTGATTCCCCGCTCTCGTCCTTCTCCTCCACCTCGCGGAAGCACTCCTTCCACCCCCAGAGTTCCGGCCGAACCGGCGGCACCTGATTCGAGCAGTCCTTCAGGTGGGCGTATCCGGTCGTGAACGCGGTGACTACCAAGCTGAGATACCACGTCGCCGGATCGGCTTCCTCGGCTGATGCCCGCTGCTCGTCGAGCAAGCCGTCGAGGGCGGTGTGCATCTGGCCCCACAGGGACTCGAACTGTTCTTCGCTGACCGCGTCGTGCTGGCGACAGAAGTCGAGGAACACGTCGAGTCCGGCCAAGAGGTCAGCCGCGATGTCCACCGAGCGGGCCAACCTCCCCGACTGGCGGAACACGTCCCGGAACGCTTCCTTCTGCTCCTGGAGGTCCTGTCGTTCGGACTCGTATCGCGGAGCCAGCCCCGCGAGGAACGACGCCATCACTTTCGTGAACAGTCCCCGTCGAGCTTCCTTCTGAGCCAGCGTGAGAGCCTTGAACCGGGTCGTGTCCAGAACGTCACCGGCCTTGACTTCCAGGGCCAGAAGTCGGGAGTTGAGCGAATGGCCTTCTGGCACGTCCTCGCCCGTGCTGATCGGTAGGCATTGCGGCGACCGACCCTCCCTGGGCGAGCCGTCGCGGTTGCAGCGGCCCCGTCCGGTCTTGTTGCCCTGGGCACGAAACACCCGGTCCGCCTCTCTATTGGCCCGCTCGATGTCGGACTGCGATCCCGCTGGTACGAAGTCGTCGATGGGCAGGATGGCGTTCTTCGTCAAGGACATCAATGCCAGGAGCGAGTTCGACGTGGAGAGCCACGAATCAGGGAGGTTTCGGTCATGCAACTCGGCACCGAAGAACTGCGTGAACAGACCGAGCAGCACCGTCTTACCGACGTTGGTGCGGCCGACGAGGTGGATGCTGAAGTCCACGGTATCGACAGCGATGCGGAACGTGGCGGCGAGGAGAGGAAGGTACAGGTTTGGTGGGGCGACCAGCGAGAGAAGGGAAAGCGTGTCGCGGATGGCCTCCTTGAGGTCGTCTCCGCACACGGGTTCGGGTAGCCGATAGTTCTTCAGAGCCGGCGGCACTCTCACCCCCGCACCAGGTAGTGTGTGATCTGTCCCGCACTGCGGTCCGATCGGTCCAGCACCGTGATTCCTGTTGCCGACCAACGGGTTACATTCTCCCGATGGGATCGGCCGGGATCGGTCCTGATCGGGCAGAACGGCACCGATGGCACCGCCCGCGTGGAGATAGACCCAGCGGTCCCCGATCTTGACCCAGCCGAGATGCTCGTAAAGCCTCCGCAGGGGGATCGCCCCTGAAACGGACTGAATGGCTGCCCGTGCGTGATCCCGGAGAACGAGCGTGGGCGACACGATGGCCGTCCCACCGAGCTTCGGCACCACCCAGTTCATCCGCTCGAACTCCTCGGCCGGCACCTGGATCGTCCGATGCACGCCATGAAGTTCGACCGTGATCTCCAACTCGTGCCGAACTTCCGAGCCGTCGTCGATCTCGACATCGGCGGTGATCCAGGCGTTGAAGTTGGTGAGCGGGATGGTGATCACTTCGTCCTGCTTGACGATCTCCCGGACGAGGCCGTGCGGGGTCGTCCGATACTGCCCCGGTTCCTCGACTTCTTCGGACTCGCCAACGGCGTCCTCGGCCAGCGTGGGGAGTGCAAGAAGATCATCGAAGGTCCGCCCGCCAGCGAGGAAATCGTCGAGTCCCTGCTTCTCGCCGTTTATACCCGCAGGGAGACTCAGCACCTTCACCACCGCCCCGTGTTCGCGGAGTTCGGTGTGCAGACGGATCGCTGCCTTTCGGACGTTCGGGTTGGTCGCCAGGTCCGAGTCGAATGCCACGTAGACCGGACGGTCGCGAAGCGGCACCGCCGTCCAGAACGGATCGTCCGGTCGCCACGAATAGACGCCTGCGATGGAGACGCAGGGGATGTTCTTGCTCGCCGCCGCGTCCGCTTTGATGACGCCCTCGGTGATAACAAGTGGCCGGGTGGGATCGAGAACCGCCTTCCTCGTCGCCGGCGGGACGTCGATCACCGGCCGACTGTTCGGTGGCGACTCGTACTTCACCGGCTTCGCTTCACGGTTGAGGCGGGGCTTGTCGGGTCGGATCTGCACTCCGACCTGATGGCCCAGGTGATTGTAGAGCGGGATGGCCAGGGCAGGGGCGACGCACTGGTTCCGAGAGAAGCCCAACTTCTCGATGGCGGACTTCGTCTCGACCGTTTCGTATCGGCGAGCGTTCGCGACCGTGTCGATGACCCCGGATCGGGTCAACCGAGCTTGGTGCTGCGGGGCGAGGTAGATGAACGGTTTGTTGTCGGCAGGCATGGAAGGACTCTCCTGTTGATCTGCTTGAAGGGTGTGGATGGCTCGGACGGAGGCGTTACGACGCGGAGGCAGTTTCTCCACAAGAGCCAGGATTGTGTTCCTGGTCTCTGTTGGAAGGTGACTTTTGCGGTTGCTGGAGACGACGAAGAACCTGCGTCACCCTGGCCCGACTGACGCCCAGATGGCGGGCGAGAGCGGCCCGGTTCTCGGCGATTCGGGTGTCGAGGAGCGACTGGTAAAATCGAGCCAGGGCCAGGGGATCGCGTTTGGAAGTCTTTCGGGCCGAAGGACGAGGGGAGGGATCAGACGAGTCGGATTCTGGGGAATTCGGCTCGCTCCAGGGGAAGAAATGTAGTCGGTCTCGTCGTCCTAACTTCTTGATCTGCCAGGAACCTAGCTCCGTGAACGAGCGGTTTGGATTGAAGGTGTCTTGGGGAGCTGACACCCTCTCTATCAACTGACCCTACTCCCGAGTTGACGGCCGACGCCGAGAGTTCGACCTCTCGGCGTCGGCCGTTTTGCACGACGTTCTAGCGGATTTGGCCCCTCGCATCTTGCTCTCTTCGCGCGGAAGAGAGGTGCAAAAGGTGCGGCTAATAGCGCCCATAACAAACCGCGGTTTCGCATGAGGCCTCGAGGTCTCCGCATCCTCCGCCGCGCTCTACCTCGCCAGTGAACAAATCCGGGGTGGCAGGTTGTGGCAGCCTGGGGCGGATTTCCGAGAGGGCCGAGAGGAGCCCACCATCTGTCCTAACCCAAATCCATCCTTTGGCTTGCGTCCGACCTGACCAAAGCCGATGCCTGCCTTCGGGCTGCCAAGACCCCTGCCAACCTGCCACTTTCTAGCGTAACTCAATATATAAAAAGCATTTACAATCTGTCACAACCTGCCACTTCACCCGCGTATGGCTCTTACCGCCGGGGCCAAACCCGGGCTCACTAACGCGCAATGCCCTTGCCGGGCTGATGATGCGACTCCGCACGCGCGTACAATTCTGTAATCGGGAATCCGGCCCGGCAACGTCGCCGTGCCCTACCCCGTTGGCAGAGACTTTACGATGCGCGCCTCTCCTCAACGCCGAGTGAGTTCCGTCCCGCCGGGAGAATTGGGACTTGTCCCAATTCTCGAAAAGCCACTGGCCGAAATCCGCCCCTCTCCTCAGAATGACTGCCTCTATCGGCCGGTTTCCCTTCACGATCCCGACATCCACGCCCTGGCCCAAAGCATCCGTCAGTTTGGCCTGCAAGAGCCGATCCTCATCACCCGGGACGACTACATTCTCAGCGGCCACCGCCGACATATGGCCTGCCGGCTGGCGGGGCTGAAGGTGGTCCCCTGCCGCGTCGAGAACCTGCTCAGCACCGATCCCAGCTTCCTCGCGCGTCTCCGCGAGTGCAATCGTCAGCGCGTGAAAACGCTAGATGAAGTGGTGCGCGAAGAGATCGTCGCCGCCCAGCCGGAGCAGGCCCATCGCGCCCTGATCGAACACCGCCAGGAGCAGTCCGAGGTAAAGGCGAAAACCATTGCCATCGGCAAGCGCAAACGCCGCGCCAAAATCAGCTCCGCCAAGCAGCCGATGCTCCAGGCCATTCAGACGATCCTGCAAGCCCGACGGTCGTTTTGGCCGCTGACGGACCGCCAGATTCATTACGCGCTGCTGAATAACCCGCCGCTGGTCCACGCCAAGAAACCAAACTCGACCTATGCGAACACGACTGCCTGTTACAAGGCGACCTGTGAACTGGTGACGCGGGCGCGGCTGGAGGGAGACATTCCCTTCACGGTCATCGAGGATCCGACGCGCCCGGTCGAAGCCTGGAATTTCCATCGCGCCACGGCGTCATTCGTCCACGCGGAGGTGAATCATTTCTTGAAGGGCTACCGCCGGGACTTGCAGCAGAGCCAGCCCCACCATCTGGAGATCGTCGGCGAGAAGAACACGGTCGAGAGCATCATCCGCCCGGTGGCGCGGCAATTTTGCAACGCCGATCACGGGTCCGGGCGATCTCTGGCTGCTGGGCGAGCATCGCCTGCTGTGCGGCGATAGCGCCAAGGCCGAGGACGTGGATCGCCTGCTCGACGGCGCCGCCATCCACCTGGTGAACACCGACCCGCCCTACAACGTGAAAGTCGAACCGCGCAGCAACAACGCCATTGCCGCCGGACTCAGTTCGTTCGCCGGGACGTCCCAACACCAGGGCCTGGACCTGGCGCGCAACCCCAAGAAAGCCAAACCCACGGGCAAGAAAATCCGCGCCAAGGACCGGCCGCTGGCCAACGACTTCGTCTCCGACGCCGAGTTCGACCGCCTGCTGCATGCCTGGTTCGGCACCATCGCTCGGGTGTTGCTGCCCGGACACTCCTGGTACGTCTGGGGCGGCTACGCCAACTGCGGCAATTACCCGCCCGTCCTCAAGGCGCACGACCTCTACTTCAGCCAGGCGCTGATCTGGGACAAGCAGCATCCGGTGCTGACGCGCAAGGACTTCATGGGCGCGCACGAATGGTGCTTCTACGGCTGGAAAGCCGGGGCGGCGCATCGCTTCTTCGGTCCCGCCAATGCCACCGACTTGTGGGCGGTGAAAAAGGTCAACCCGCAAAGCATGGTCCATTTGACGGAGAAGCCCGTCGAGTTGGCGACGCGAGCCATCCAGTATTCGTCGCGGGCGGGCGACCACGTCCTCGACCTGTTCGGGGGCAGCGGCTCGACGCTGATCGCGGCGGAGCAGACCGGGCGGCGCGCGTTCCTCATGGAGTTGGACGCGCCCTACTGCGACGTGATCGTGCAGCGCTGGGAAAAATTCGCCGGCAAGCCAGCGCGGCGGATGGCCGCGGTGTAACACCCTGCTTCCGAACCTGCGTGAGAGGAAGGAAGGGAAGGAAGTCCCATGATGGCCAAGGCGGGCAGGAAAGAAGCGGACCAGGCGTTGCTCGCCGCCCTGGCGTGCGGCGCCAACGTGGAAAACGCCGCCCGCAAAGCCGGCGTGGGCGAGCGTACCGCCTATCGGCGGCTGGCCGATCCGGTCTTCCGCGAAAAACTGAACCAGGCCCGCGCCGAGCTGGTGCAACGCACGGCGGGCATGCTGTCCGGCGCCGGCATGCGCTCGGTCAAGACCCTGGTCGATCTGCAAAATGACGCCGCCGTGACGCCGTCCGTGCGTCGCCACGCGGCGCGGGACGTGCTCGAGTTGGGCATTAAGTACCGCGAGACCGCGGAGCTCGAGCAGCGGCTGACGGCGCTGGAAGCACGGCTGACAAAGGGCGACGACGATGGCGCCTGAAATTGCGCGCGCTGCCCCCTCTTTGGCCCGAATACTCCATACCAGAAGGGACGGTACTGATGACCTTTCGCAGGCGGTTCCGACGCCTCGAGTCGCTGATCGGCGATAATTCCCCGTCGCCGCGAAAAGCGCCGGCGCCCCGGCCTTTGAAAACGGCTCAAGACGTCATCGATTTACTGCACGAGCAAATCGAGGCGGTCCGAGCGGAGCCGTGGGCCAGCACGCTGGAGAAGGCGCGGGCCATCGGCTACTTGGCGGGCTTAGCCCGCAAGGCCATCGAGACGGGCACGCTGGCGGCGCGCGTGGAAATGCTGGAAGCGGTGCTCAAGCGCCGCCAGGGAGGACAGGAGCGATGAACGTCAAAGGCTTGGCCCGTTACTACGACACGTTGAATCCCTGGGAGCGGCTGCCGCTCATCCTGGCCGCCTCCGCCCGCGGCGATGATGCGGAACGGCAACGCCTTATCCGGTCGGCGGCGAAGATCTCGTTCTCCGTGCCGCACTATTACGGCTTGTCGCTCGGGCTGACCAAGCTCGGTGAAATACTCATGCTGCAGTGGCTCGATTGGGCGGCGGTTTCGTGGAACAGTCAGCGCGTGTTTGCCGAATGTTGGCACTGGTTGCCTCGGTCAAAGGCCGACGAACAGGACGAGCATATGCAGGCATGCTTGCAACTGATCGCCTACCGCTTCATGCTCCACCGCGATGGCTGGAAAGCACTGGGCGATGGACTGCACATCGACGTGGACTTGGCGTTGCGTTATTTGCCGGGCTTCGAGACCGTGCGACAATTCGAGGAAGAGGCCCGCGTTCTCGCATTCACGCCGGAGGAAGCGCGGGGTTGCCTGCGCCGATTCGCGGAGGAAAGCAAAACCGTCGAGGCGGATCCGGCCCGTGAGCCAATGGTCCGCTGGAACTTCTCGATGTTGACCGCGGTGGAAGTTGCCGCGGAGATGCGAAAGTACCTTGCCGAAGAACTGGCGGAATGGTCGTAAAACCTCGTTCAGGAGTGAGGGAAGGTAAGCGTGGGCTCGTCCATTGTGGGAGCGGCGACCGCGAAGGATGCGATCCCGGTTTGCCGCTTCCACTGTTGCCAGAAGCGCCGTTGCCGGCCCCACTCCGGCATGGCCGCGATCGGTTGCAGATGGGCGATCAAGAGCGAGGATCGACCGCGTTCGAAGGCAGGCAGGAACAACAATTCCTCTTGAATGTCCGGCGCCAGCAAGAGCAAATTCATGATCTGGCTGATGCGAGCGCGGCTCACGTGCCCGAGTTTCGCCAGCGTCGCATAGTCCTCGACCACGCCGTCTCGGAGGAAGCCGTCCAAGCGGAGGGCCAACGCCATCAG
>JBBSDR010000084.1:0-11256 GCA_038240465.1 Gemmatales bacterium | reverse complement strand
GGGCCGCCCCCCCCCCCCCCCCCCCCCCCGCAACTCGTTCTTCCGCCAGTCCTTCATCCTGATTCAGGCGGCCCGCTTCGGCCGGCTCTGGATGCGGAACAGACCGAAGATCTCCGCCTCACTCAATCCGAGCGAAGGCGGCGAACCGTTCTGCGAAATCAAATCCTGAAACAGTTGGCGTTTTCGGTCCAGGATCTCCGCGATGCGGCCCTCGATTGTGTTCTGGGTGACGAAGCGCGTCACGAACACGGGATCTTTCTGACCCAGGCGATGCGCGCGGTTGATTGCCTGGTCCTCGACGGCGGGGTTCCACCAGCGATCGAACAGAAAGACGTAGTTGGTGAACTGCAAGTTCAAGCCGACGCTGCCGGTGCCGTAGCTCATCAGGATCACATGGCGATCGGGATCGGTCTTGAAGCGGTCGAGGATTCCCTGGCGCTCGGCGTGCGGCACGCGCCCATGATAGAGCATCGGGCCGTAGGCCGCGAGCGCCTTGGCCAGGGTCTCGAGTGGCTCAACCCACTGCGAGAAGATAATCGCCTTGCGGCCGCTGGACGCCACCTCCGCCATGTCGGCCAGCAATTGCTCGAGCTTGGCGCTCGATCCTGTCAGTGGATCGAAGTTGCAAATCTGTTTCAGCCGCAGCACCAACTCGAAGACGTGCTGGACCGTGATCGCGTTCTCCATCGCGTTGAGCCGGACGACGCCGTCTTTTTCCGCCAGATCATAGGCCTCGCGCTGGGCGGCGGTCAATTCGAGATGACTGTCGCGATAGATGCGCGGCGGCATGTCCGGCGCTGCCTCTTCCTTGGTCCGGCGCAGGATCGAGTCGCTGGTCAGTTCCGGCAGTTTCTGCATCGGCGTATCGGGAGGGATCCTTTTCGGATCGATAAAGGCGAAGATGTTGACGAGGTCTTCCGGCCGGTTCTCGATCGGCGTCCCCGACATGGCCCAGGACCGCTTTCGCTCGATCGCGCGCACCACCTGGGCCGTCTTGGAGTCGTGCGTCTTGATCCGCTGCGCCTCGTCGATGATGACGAGATCGAAGGACACATTCTCCCGGTCGTTGACGAAGGCGGAATCGCGCGTCAGCAGTTCGTAGTTGACCAGTTTGAGCGGACAGTTGGAGACATACCAGGTGGCCCGGCGCGTCTCGGTGTCGCCGTTGACCACCTCGAACGGCAGGTCCGGCGCCCACATGCGCAGTTCGCGCGTCCAGTTGATGACGAGCGGCTTGGGACAGACGACAAGGGCTTTCTGGATGAAGCCGCCGTGGAAGAGCAGACGCATGGCGATGATAGCTTGCGCCGTCTTTCCGAGCCCCATCTCGTCCGCCAGCAGAGCGCCTTCGCGCGGCATCAGAAAGGCGATGCCCTTCATCTGATAGGGATACGGTTTGAAGGGCAGGTTGAGCTGTCTGCCGGCGAATAGGTTCTCGAGCGAAGGCTGAAGCAAGTAGAGCAAACGATCCTTGAACAGGACGGTGTCGCGCGGCGGCAGCAGACGCGTGCGCGGCGGCAGGGCTTCTGGCGCAGAGTCGGCTGGCTCGTCGGTCTCGGGAGCGATGCGGAGGGCGGCCGGCTCCTTGTCACTGGGTTCCGGCGGCGTCGGAAACTTCCAGCCCTGAGTGCTGACCTCGAGCGTCAGCTTGCCGAGCGCGCGCACCCAGGGCGGGCTGGCGAGCAGGCGCACATCGCGCGCCTGCGGTGCCAGTGGCTTCTCGAAAGCCGGAAAAACACAGGGTTCCACAACGAGGTCGAGCGCGAGCGATTGCGTCTCGATCGCGCTCTCCTCGTCGTTGTCCTCGGGAGTCATGCACGGTCCTCGTGCGGATGGGCGATTCTCGCGCTCACGAATGTCCGAAGACCGCGGAGACATAAATGCGGCCGATCCGGTCCTGCGCAATGCCGATGCCGATGTTAGTCGCCTCGGCCGAGAGCAGGTTGGCGTTGTGGCCCGGGGACACTCTCCAGCCGTCAAAGTAATACTGGGCTAGCTGATCGACCGAGTAAACCCGATCGATGCCCAGGGTGCGGCGAATGGCCGGGTCATACAGGTGAATGTTCTCGCCGGCGAAGGCGAAGGAGTAGCCGGCGGCATGGACGCGATCGCCCAGCGTTCGGCCATCGAGATCGACGTGAGAGTAATCCCCGGTCCGGGCCATGTAGTTCGCCTGATAGCTGGCCGCGCTCGTCAGCCGCCAATCGTACGTCAGCGCTCTCAGCCCTCTGCTGAGGCGATAGCCGTTGATCAGGCCGATCAGCTGCGCGACGTCACCCGCGAACGGAGCCTGGATCGACGAGCCGGAGGAGCCGGGCATCTGCTCGAACACCTCGACGCCGACGACCAGGGACCCCGGCGGGCTGGTGGTGGAACGCGGCGGCGTCGCGCCGCTGAAGTAGGCCGTGTCGCGGCCAAGACCGCCGTCGAGGATGTCGTGCGAACTTCGCGAATAGAAGACGTCGTTGTCGCCCTGGCCGGACAGGTAGTTCGCCCCCCAGCCGCCGTCGAGCAAGTCCTTGCCGTCGCCGCCATACAGTTGATCGTTGCCGCCCCGTCCCCATATCTGATCGCTGCCGCCGCCGCCGGAGATCGCGTCGTTGCCCTGGCTCCCCCACACCCTGTCGTTGCCGTCGCCGGCCCAGATCGCGGTCGGCTTGAGCAGGGCGTTCACTCCCTGCGTCGTGTCGCCGCCAACCTGAATCCAGTCGTCGCCGGCGTAGCCGTGAATTTCGATCTTCGACACGGCCGCGGCGCTGACGCCCGAAACCCGGCCGTGACCGATTGCGTCGATACTGAGGTTATCGATCGAAATGCGATTGTTTTCCTGCCGAACCACGATGTGGTCTGGCCCGTCAGTGCCGTCGATCCGCAGCAGGCCGTTGGACAGGGTGGCAGTCAGATGAGTCGCCATCAGGGTGCGCTCTTCGAGACCCTCGACGCGCGGCTTGAACGAAGGGCTGCGTCCGCATTGCATGGGGAGAATCCTTTCTCAACCGAATCAGTGGGTATAGCGGTTTTTCCTCGAGAACACTTCACGCCTTTATCAGGCATAACGAGACCTCCGGCGCCTGAAGTCAACGGCACCGGCGATCGGGCGTGCGAAATGCACACCCTTCAAACGAGAACCCCTCCAGGAAGGAAACAGGCTGACGTCAAATGAACGCTGTGGACTTGCTTTCCAAGCCCATATCGAATTACCTGCCTTGCTGTCAACAACCAAATCGAGAAAAATCCTTCATTTCGAGGTGAATTCTGTCGAGATGAGCGGCTGGCGGCACTTCGCGGGAGTGGAGAAGCATCTCTTTAACTTTTCGTTCGCGAAACGCCGAATCTCCAGGAAAACTCTGCCGAAACTGCTTGGTATGACGATTCTCTCAAGGGGAACGATTAGTCCGCCGATGACAGATACGGATGAATCACCGGGTTCGCCCCGCTTGCTTCGCGGCGGCCTGGTTTGCATCGCAGTTGATTGGGGGAGTGAACGATGCTGAACAAATGGCTGGGACTGGCGCTGCTGGGACTTTCACTAGGTCTGGGGACCCAGGCAAAAGCTCAGTACCTGCCGCGACCGGTGGGCGCTGCTCGCTTGCCCGATCCGGCGCCGATCAATGGACAGGGTCCGCCGGCAGCGGTCCCCAACCTGGTTGAAGGGCCGATCACGCCCCAGCTCGCCCCGCCGGGTCCGGGGGCAAACCTGACTCTGTCGGAGGAACACTCCAGTGCCTTCCAGGCCGTTGAGCCGGAAAACACCCTGAATCTCCAGTTCTCTTTCGGCGCGATCGGGCTGAAGCGACAGGGAGTGGGGTCCAATCCCATCAGCGTCCTCGATAACACAGTCCGGCCCCTTGGGGCCGTTATCAACGTCCCCGTTCCCTCCGACGTCATCGTTTTGAATGGCCGCGGCGTCAATTTCCCCGTCCCCACGGATGTCGCCTTCCAGATGCTGGGCTTTCCCGATGACGGCCGCAACCCGCCCGCGGGGTCGCCCTTCCTGGGCAATTTCGGCGACCTCAGGACCGGGATGGCCTGGGGGCCACGGCTTGGAGTGATGCTGGTCGGCGAAAATACCGCACTGGAACTGAATGGATTCATCCTTGGGAAACAATCGGCATCGACCACGATTACTTCTCCTTTCCTCTTCCTGAATTCAAGCTTGCTTTTGCAAAACATTGCTACCCCGGTGGCGAGCGATCCCAATACTCCCGTTGGTTTCCCCAGGCCCACTCCTCCCAATGCAGTCATTGGGACCACCGTCACGGTCACCGGCGATCCGTTGGCGGAAGTGGCCAAACGTCTCGGCCCGCAGTTCTCCGAACTCGATCTGCCGTTCTTCAACGCGCCCAATGGCTTCCAGGGAAACAACAATCTGTGGCGCAACGCCGACCTGGTCTCGCTCCGCTTCCAGACCGAGTTGTCAAACTACGAGGGGAACATTCGCTACTGGACCAACGTCGGCAGCCCGTGCGAGGGCATCGTCGGCATTCGGTACTTGCAACACATGGAATCCCTCGACTACACCACCGTTGATGATTTCTTTCAGGACGTCATCAATCCCAATCCGGTTTTGCCCGGCAGCACTCCCGTGTTCAACGTGAGCGGGGGGCCGGGCCGCAGAGTCGGCGACCCGACCGTGACCGCCACTTACCGGACGCGTGTGGAAAATCGGGTCATCGGACCGCAACTCGGGTTCGAGGGCCACCTGCTGCCGTTCAACTGGCTGGCGCTGAGTTATTCGGCAAAGGCGATGGCCGGAGTGAACCTCCTCGACCGCCAGGTCTCCCTGACGCGCGGCGACGGCTTCTCAGGGTTCCGGACCGAAGAAAAGCTGCAGCGCTTCGCTCACGCTTACGAGCTAAACTTCAACGCGGACGTGTCCCTGCTGGAATGCTGCCACCTGCGGGCTGGCTACAACCTGTTCTGGCTCGTGGACGTGGCGACGGCAGTTGGCCAGATCGATTACGACCTGAGCCACACGGCGGGGCGGCGCAATTCCTCGGATTCGGTCCTCTATCAGGGACCGTCGATCGAGTTGCAGTTCGTCTTTTGATCGTGGAATTGGCGAGCGGGGCCTCCGCATCCGTCCGGTCGCTTACCCTCGCGGCTCGGACGGAAATCCCCTCTGCGCCAGGTAGACCGAGGTTCGGTACAGCAGCGTCACGCGCCCTTGCCGCTGATGCCGCTCGAAAACCAGGCGCAGGGCCGACTGCCAGGCGGCAACTCCGGCTGGATCGCGCGGCGCATAGGAGATCGAGAAGGCTCGCCCAATCAGGCCGTCGCGGTCCAGCGGCTGCCGATGAGCAAACGATTGCAACTCGGCTTTCTCGAAGAGAGGACTTCCGGCCAGCACTTCTCCCGCTCGATGACGGCCCTGCTCCATTTCTCCCGCGTCCGCCGCCGTGCGAATCACCGCGCCGTAGTCGGCCGTGCAGGCGTCTGTCTCGTCGCGCTCGTTCCACATCAGAAACACCCATCCGCCCGGCACGAGGATGCGATGGAACTCGGCCAGGGCCGCGGACGGCTCGAACCAGTGAAATGCCTGCGCTGCCAGGACGGCCTGGACGGACTCGCACTCCAGTCCGGTCGCCTCGGCCCGTCCCGGGCGATAGGCCGGCATGCCGCCGGCCTGTGCGCGCATGGCGTCATTCGGCTCGATGCCGATCACGGGAATGCCGTGCGCGGCGAATTGGCGCGACGAGATGCCGGTGCCGCAGCCGACGTCGGCCAGGAGCGAGTCGCGGTCCAGCCCGGCCGTGCGGATGATGTACTCGATCGCCTCGGCGGGATAGTCGGGGCGATAGCGATCGTAGCCGCCGGCCAGGCCGGTAAAACGGCCCAGCGGGTCTTGCTGGAACAACTCCGCCATGAGCAAGCCTCCGTCAATCCAGAGAAACCGACATCGTCGCCGTCTTCCGGGAGTGTTATAAAGAATAGAACTGCGACGGAGGAAGAGCATGGACAACCTGTCCCGGACTGTGCTGGCTCCCCTCATTCTGCGCCTGGGGCTGGCGTTTTTCTTCGCCATTCAGGGGCTGAGCAAACTCGGGCCGGACAACGGCTGGGGCAGCGCCTGGCACGAGAGTCTGCCCGGCATCGCTCAGATCGTCATTGCCTGGGGCGAGTTGCTGGGTGCCGCGGCCATCGCGATTGGCTTTCTGACGCGCGTTGCCGCCGTGATCCTGGCGGGCGTCCTGATCGCCTTTGTCCTCGCTGTCCGGGGAGCGGCGGGGTTCGAGGTACGCAACCGGGACCTTGGCTTTGAATATACGGTTGTGGTGCTGTTCGCCTGCCTGACCCTGGTCCTGCTCGGCAGCGGCGTTCTCGGACTCGATGCCTGGCTGTGGCGCAAGAAACGCTGAGGAGTCGCCTCGATGGCGCTGCGATTCACGGTCCTGGGCAGCGGCAGCGGCGGCAACGCCACCCTCGTCGAGAGCGATGCTTGCGGCCTGCTGATCGACGCCGGACTCGGCCCGCGCATTCTCGCGGCTCGTCTGGCGGACGCCGGCGCATCCTGGCCGCGAATCCACGCCGTTCTGTTGACGCACACGCACTCCGATCACTGGGACGATGGCACGCTGAAGCAGTTGTGCCGCCGGCGTATTCCGCTCTATTGCTCGCCGGCCCATCACGCCGTCCTCGAGAAGTGGTCGCCGAGCTTCCCGCAGCTCAAGGCGACGAACCTGGTGTACGATTACGAGGCGGGCCAACTCCTCGAACTGGCTGCGGGAATGCACTGTTTGCCGATGCCATTACGGCACGATGGCGGGCCGACGTTCGGCTTCCGGATCGAAGCTGCGCCCGATCTGTTCGGCGCTTCGTGCCGGATCGCCTACGCGGCGGACCTGGGCTGCTGGGACGCCTCCCTGGCCGCCTCGCTGGCCGACGTCGATCTGCTCGCCCTGGAGTTCAACCACGACATCAGCCTGGAGTGTGGCAGCGGCCGCTCGCCGACCTTGATCGCCCGCGTCCTCGGCGATGAGGGACATCTATCCAACGATCAGGCCGCCGGTCTGGTGCGCGAGGCGATGCGCGTCTCCGCGCCGGGTCGCTTGCAGCATCTGGTGATGCTGCATCTCAGCCGCGATTGCAACCGGCCCGCGCTGGCCGAGGAGGCAGCCCGAAGCGTGTTGCGCGATCTCGCGCAGCCAGTCGAGGTCCATGCGGCCAGCCAGCATTGCGTCGGCGCTTCGATTCTGCTGGGTGGCTCCTCAGCGCGCGGCCGGGGGCGGCGAGGACCCTCAGCACGTCGTTCGTCGCGCAAACGCATCGATCAGGCCTGGTTGCCGGGCCTCGAATCCTGATGGATCGGGTATGACACGCCGTTTTGACAGGCCTTCGGAACTCGCGAACGCCAGGACATTCTCAGAGAATCACCCCATGCCGTCCTCTCCGCTGATCGAACGTCTGCGAACCATCGTCGGACCTGATGCTCTCCTGACGTCGCCGAGCGAACTGTTCGTCTACGAGTGCGACGCTTATACCGTCGAGAAGAACCGGCCCGACGTCGTCGTCTTTCCCACCTCGACCGAGCAAATCGTTCGCATCGTCCAGGTGTGCAACGAACTGGACGTGCCATTCCTGCCGCGCGGTTCGGGGACCAGCCTCGCCGGCGGCTGTCTCGCCATTGGCGGCGGCGTCGTCATTTCGCTGACGCGGATGAAGAAGATCCTCGAAGTCAACTATCGCGATCGCTATGCCGTCGTCGAGCCGGGCGTCGTCAACCTGTGGCTGACCAACCATATCAAGGGGCAAGGTTATCACTTCGCGCCGGATCCGTCGAGCCAGGGCGCCTGCACGATCGGCGGCAACGCGGCGACCAACTCGGGCGGGCCGCACACGCTCAAGTACGGCGTCACCGTCAATCACGTCCTCGGCGTCGAACTCGTGCTGCCGGATGGCCGCGTCGTGCAGACAGGCGGCCCGGCGGAGGACAATCCCGGTTACGATTTGACCGGCGTCATCGTCGGCTCGGAAGGGACGTTTGGCATCACGACGAAAATCTGCTGCCGGATCACGCGCAATCCCGAGGCGTATCGCACGCTGCTTGGCGTCTTCGAGACGGTCGATGACGCAACCAATACCATCAGCGACATCATCGGCGCCGGCATCATCCCCGGCGCGCTGGAGATGCTCGATTCGCTGATCCTGCAAGCGGTCGAGGCCGCGTTTCATTTCGGCTTTCCGCTCGATGCCGGCGCGGTGCTTATCATGGAGGTGGACGGCCTGGAAGCGGGCCTCGAAGCCCAGGCCGAGCAAATTGCGGGCATCGCGCGGAAGAACAACGCCCGCGAGGTTCGCCGCGCCAACACCGAGGCGGAACGGCTGCTGCTATGGAAATCGCGCAAGCAGGCGTTCGGCGCGGTCGGCCGGCTCGCTCCGAGTTACTGCACCCAGGACGGCGTCGTGCCGCGGACGAAGTTGCCGCACATGCTGCGGCAGATTCAGCGTATCGGTGTGCAGTACGATCTTCGGATCTGCAATGTCTTCCATGCGGGCGACGGCAACCTTCATCCGATCATCCTGTTCGACGAGCGCGATCCGGACCAGGTCAAGCGTGTGCTGGCGGCGAGTCATGAGATCCTCGACGAGTGCATCCGCCAGGGCGGCAGCGTGACCGGCGAGCATGGGATCGGCGTCGAGAAGCTGGATTTCATGCCGAAATTGTTCTCGCCGGAAGACCTGTCGATGATGGTGCGGTTGAAGGAAGCGTTCAACCCCGAGGGCCGGTGCAGTCCGCGCAAGATGCTGCCGACAGCGGGGGCCTGCATCGAACAAACGCATGCGGGGAGAAGGGCCGCCCTGTGACTGGCGGCCTTTCCCGCGAAGGAACGGTTTTGAAACAACGAGTTGCCGCTTGCGGCTTTGCAGGCGGTCCGCCAGGCCGCAAGCGGCAAAGACAGTGTCTTACTTCTTCTTGCTCTCATCGACCTTGGTCTTCACGTCCACCGGATCGGCGTTGACGGTCTTGGCGACCTTCTCGGAAACCTTCTTGGCAAGCAGGCCGCTCGGATCGCAGCCGGCGGCGATGGCGACGATCTGGCCGCCCTTGCCGATGAGGATGTTCGTCGGCATCGTCTTCGTCTCGAAGATGTTCCAGCTCTCGCCCTTGGTATCGACGGCATAGAGCATGTTGAGCTTCTTCTCTTTCACATAGGTCGCGACCTTGGCGTCGGGTTCCTTGAAGACGGCGAGGCTGACCAGGCCATTGCCCTTGTAGGCTTCGTGGATCGCCTGGAAGTAGGCCAGTTCCTTGTCGCAGCCGGAGCAGCCGCAGGTCAAACGCACCAAGACCGGGCCTTTCGCGGTCAGTTCCTTCAGGTCGATCACCTTGCCGCTCGCGTCCTTGATCTTGAACTCGGGCGCCATTGTGCCGACATCGACCTTCTTCGCGGGCTGTTTGGGAGCATCGGCCGCGAAGGCCGCACCAGCGAACAGGCCGAGCGTCAGAGCGACAGAGAGCAGACGATTCATGCGGGACTCCTGGGTGGGATGAGAAGGAGGGAACGATAGACCGTAGCGCACTGAGCATATCAGAATGTGACAGGTGGTAAATGAAAAAAATTCGGATCACGAATCCGGGCGACAATGAACGTGGCACGCAACTCGACCGCATTCGATTCAGTGAAGATCGAAACGCAGCAACTGGCATGGGATCTTGCCATTAAACAACGGCGTCTGCACGTCTGGCTCGATGCCAATCTCGCGCGCCAGCCGGGGATTGCCCGAAAAGACGAAAGCGGTCCAGCCGGCACAGCGGCCTTGTAACACCTCGCCCAGCGTCCGATAGAGACCGCGCAACTCCTTCTCCTCGCCAATGCGTTCCCCATACGGCGGATTGCAGACAATGACGCCGGGCGGGCCGGGCGGCGGCTGAAAGTCCTTGACGTCGCGCGCCTCGAAGCTCAGCAAATGGCCCATGCCGGCGGCGCGAGCGTTGGTCATCGAGAAGGAGACGGCATCACGACGAACGTCGGATCCAAGGATCGGCGCCGGCAATTTCTTCGCCATGCCGCGTCGCGCCTCGTCGCGCAGGTCCGCCCACAGCGCGACGTCGTAGTCCATCCAGCCCTGAAAGCCAAAACGCTTGCGCGTCAGTCCCGGCGGCCGATTCAGGGCCAGCCACGCTGCCTCGATCGGCAGCGTCCCCGATCCGCACATCGGATCGACGAACGGCACCGCGCCGCGCCAACCCGTCAGAAGGATGATCGCCGCCGCAAGGGCCTCGTTGAGAGGCGCCGTGATGAGGATGGGCCGGTAGCCGCGCTTGTGCAGCGAGGCGCCGGAGCTGTCGAGACTGAGGATCGCCTCATCGCGATAAACGTGCAGATTGAGTCCGATCATCGGCTCTTCGGTATCGACGCTGGGCCGGCGTCCGCAGCGTTCGATCATCTGATCGCAGATGGCGTCCTTGACGCGCAGGGCGGCGTACATCGAGTGAGTCAGATGCGAATCGCGGACGTTGCAATCGACGGCGATGGTGTGATCGGGGGTCAGATACTGGTTCCAGTCGAGCGTCTTGACCGCGTCGTACAGTTCGTCCGGCGAGGTCACCTTCGTCTGAAGAATGGGCTGGAGGACGCGCACGGCGGTTCGCAAACAGAGATTGGCGCGATAGAGCAAGGCCCGATCGCCCTGGAAGGATACGCCGCCGCGTCCCGGCTCGACTGCCAGCGCGCGGAGTTCGTGCAGTTCGTCGGCCAGGATCGGCTCGAAGCCGCGAGCGCACGTTGCGAAATACCGGATCAGCACGGCAGACCTGTCTCGAAGGTGAAGGGATAGAATACTTCCAGACCGGGGAGATCACTGCATCATGGCCGAAGCGTATCCGCCAACGATCATCATACGCGACACGCACGAGAGTCCGCGCAAGTGTTCGATCTGGCCTCTGCGCGGTTTGCCGGGACTGATCTTCCTGCCCTATCCCGTGGCGGAGCGTCCGCCTCTTGGGGGCTACGTCCGGCTTGCCGCCGACGGGCCGCCTCTCTCGCCGGCCGATGCGGCGTTCGGCATCCTGCTGCTCGATGGCAGCTGGCGCTGGGCCGATCGCATGACCCGCGATTTCCTCGATGTACCGCCGCGTTCGTTGAATGGCTTCCCCACGGCGTATCCGCGCGTCTCGAAGCTCGGCACCGATCCGGCGAACGGCCTGGCGTCGGTCGAGGCGCTCTACCTGGCCCATCACATTCTGGGCCGGCCGACGACAGGCTTTCTCGATCGGTATCGCTGGGGAGCGGAGTTCCTGCGCCTCAACGGGAT